>CAIZKE010000145.1 GCA_903933475.1 uncultured Alphaproteobacteria bacterium
GCCTCCTCTCCCGCCCCCTCAAATCCGAACGCTGAAACCTGAAAGGAACCGCGCCCATGGGCCTCTATGTCCTGGTCTGCAATGACAAGCCGAACAGCCTGGAGCTCAGGCTGGCCAACCGCGAGGCCCACCTGGCCTATGCCCGGGGCTTCGCCGGCCGGCTGAAGGTGGCTGGCCCCCTGCTGGACGAGGCCGGCAACATGGCCGGATCGCTCCTGATCCTGGAGGCCGACAGCCTGGCGGACGCCCGGGGCTTCAACCTGGGCGATCCCTACCAGACGGCCGGCCTGTTCGCCTCGGTCCAGGTGACGGCCTTCAAGGCGAGCATCGGCGCCCTCTGATGCGCCCCCCGCAGGCGGACAATCCGGCGGCACCACAGCCGGGAACCCGGCTCTGCGCCCTGGGCGAGCTGGCCAACCCCGGCGCCCGCGGCTTCCGCTTCCGGGCGGGAGACGCCCTGTTCGCGGCCTTCCTGGTGCGCGAGGGCGACGACGTGCGGGGCTGGGTCGATTCCTGCCCCCACAACGGCTGGCCCCTGGCGGTGATGGACGACCGCTACCTCACCCGAACGGGGGACCGGATCCTTTGCGCCGCCCACGGCGCGGTCTTCCGCCTGGGCGACGGAGTCTGCACCGCCGGGCCCTGCGCCGGCGAGCGTCTGACGCCCTGGCCAGTCGCCGTGCGCTCGGGTTGGGTGGAGACCGCCTGAGCCCTCAGCCCACAGGCGAGACCTCGGCGGCGAAGGCGGCGATCTCCTTCACCAGGCCCTCGGCGGCCAGTTTCACGAGTTCACCCCCCTTTTCGGGCGTCGCCTGGGCCGGGTCCGAGCCCATCCTGCCGTCCGGAAAGCGGGCGCGGAAGTCCGCCGCCTCGCGGATCGGGCCGGTGGGGGCGATCTGGGGCGCGTAGCTGGCGGTCTTGATGGCGTCCGGATAGGCCCACTGTGTGACGGCGATCTCGGAGGGTGTGGCGTGGCTGCCGTGGCCCGTGGGGAACTGCCGGTTCGCCAGGGCGTTGACCCCCGGCAGGTCCCACCAGTTGCGCAGCTTGAGGGAGAAGCCTCTCGGGCGCTGCGCAAAACTGGCCTCGGCGTAGATCTCGGAGAAGGCCGCCTCGATGGTGGCGACATTCCCGCCGTGGCCATTCAGGAAGTAGATCCGGGTGAAGCCGTGGACGGCCAGGCTCCGGCACCAGTCGCCGATCGCCGCAATAAAGGTGCTGGGCCGCAGGGAGATGGTGCCGGGGAAGCCCAGGTGATGCTGGGCCATGCCGATGTTGAAGGTCGGCGCGACCAGCAGGTCGGCACCCTTCTGGGCCTCGTGGGCGATGATCTCCGGGCACAGCCAGTCCGTGCCGAGGAGGCCGGTGGGGCCGTGCTGCTCGTTCGAGCCGATGGGAACGACGATCGCCGTGGAACGCTTCAGCTGGGCCTCGATCTCGGGCCAGGTCGACAGGTGCAGCAGCATGGGGATCTCCGGAGCGGGTGGCGACAGGCTAGCAACGGGCGCGCAGGACGCAAGGCGGCGTGAAAATCCGCGGACCGCCGCTTCCCCCCGCCGCGCCGCCGCACTACTAGCTTTGCAGCGATGACCACGAGGGAGGCAGGGCGTGAGCGAAGGTGAAGTGTTCCCGGTTCCCGAGGCTTGGGCGAAGAACGCCCTGATGACGGCGGAAGGCTACGCCGCCGCCCTGGCGCGCGTGGAGACCGACCCCGACGGCTACTGGCGCGAACTGGCCGGCCGCCTGGACTGGATCCGTGCGCCGACCCGCGCCAAGGACGTCTCCTTCCGCCGCGAGGACTTCCATGTCCGCTGGTACGAGGACGGGGTGCTCAACGTCTCGGTCAACTGCCTGGACCGCCACATCGCCGAACGCGGCGACCAGGTCGCCCTCATCTGGGAGCCGGACGACGGCGAAAACGGAACCACGCTCACCTACCGCCAGCTCCTCTCCGAGGTCTGCCGGATGGCCAACGTCCTCAAGTCCAAGGGCGTGAAGAAGGGCGACCGGGTCACCATCTACCTGCCGATGATCCCCCAGGCCGCCGTGGCCATGCTGGCCTGCGCCCGGATCGGCGCGGTGCATTCCGTGATCTTCGGCGGCTTTTCGCCGGACAGCATCGCCGGGCGCATCCAGGACTGCGACAGCCGCATCGTCATCACCGCCGACGAGGGCCTGCGGGGCGGCAAGGTCATCCCCCTGAAACGCAATGTCGACGAGGCCCTTCAGGACTGCCCCCAGGTGGCGGACGTCATCGTGATCCGCCGGACCCGGGCCGACGTGCCGATGGCCGCCGGCCGGGACGTCTTCTATTCCGACGTCAAGGGAACGGTGTCCGACCAGTGCGACCCCGAGCCCATGAACGCCGAGGACCCGCTGTTCATCCTCTACACCTCGGGGTCGACAGGAAAGCCCAAGGGCGTCCTGCACACCACGGGCGGCTACCTGGTCTGGGCCTCGCACACCCATGAACTGGTCTTCGACTACCGGCCCGGCGAGGTCTTCTGGTGCACCGCCGACGTAGGCTGGGTCACCGGCCACTCCTATGTCGTCTACGGTCCCCTGGCGAACGGGGCGACCAGCCTGATCTTCGAGGGCGTGCCCAACTGGCCCGACAATTCCCGCTTCTGGCGGGTGGTGGACAAGCACAAGGTCGAGATCTTCTACACCGCCCCGACAGCGATCCGGGCCCTGATGCGGGACGGCGAAGGCCCAGTGAAGGCGACCTCGCGGGCCTCCCTGCGCCTGATCGGAACGGTGGGCGAGCCCATCAATCCCGAGGCCTGGCTCTGGTACCACCGGGTCGTGGGCGACGGCCGATGCCCCATTGTCGACACCTATTGGCAGACCGAGACGGGCGCCTGCCTGGCCTCGCCCCTGCCCGGTGCCACCGACCTCAAGCCTGGCTCCTGCGCCCGCCCCCTTCCGGGGGTGAAGTTCCAGATCGTCGACGCCGAGGGCAAGGTCCTGGACGGCGCTGTCAGCGGTAACCTCTGCATCACCGACTCCTGGCCCGGCCAGATGCGGACGGTCTATGGCGACCACCAGAGGTTCATCGACACCTACTTCTCCACCTATCCCGGCAAGTACTTCACCGGCGACGGCTGCCGGCGGGACGAGGACGGATACTACTGGATCACCGGCCGGGTGGATGACGTGCTGAACGTCTCGGGACACCGGCTGGGCACAGCGGAGATCGAGAGCGCCCTGGTCGCCCACCCCGACGTGGCCGAGGCCGCAGTGGTCGGCTACCCACACGACATCAAGGGCCAGGGGGTCTACTGCTTCGTGACCCTGAACGCTGACGTCACCCCCACAGATGTCCTTCAGGCCGACCTCAAGGGCTGGGTGCGCCGCGAGATCGGAGCTTTTGCAGCACCCGACATCGTCCAGTTCGCCCCCGGCCTGCCGAAGACCCGGTCGGGCAAGATCATGCGCCGGATCCTGCGCAAGATCGCCGAGAACGACCTGTCGAACCTCGGGGACACCACCACCCTCGCCGACCCCGCCGTGGTCGACGACCTGGTTCAGAACCGGCAGGGCTGAGGCCGGCTTGGACCCCGCCCTCCCGCCAGCCCTGCGGGCTGCGATCGACCTCGGCCTTGAGGGCCGGGCCAGGAAGGGCCTTGCGGTCCGGGCCGGGGCCCTCTCGGAGGGGTACCGCACGGGCCGGGCGTCCTCGACCCTGGTCCGCGGCGTGGAAGACGCCCTCGCCTACGCCCTGACCCGGACCCCGGCCACCTACGCCGCTGTGCGCCGGGCCCTGGAGGAGACCCACGCCGTCGACCCCGATTTCCGTCCTTTGAGCCTTCTGGACGCCGGAGCCGGGCCGGGAGGCGCAGGCTGGGCGGCCCTCGACGCCTTCCCCGGCATCACGGAGGTCACCCGGCTGGATCACAACGCGGCCTTCCTCGACCTGGCGGGGTCGCTGGCGGCGGCGGGCCCTGAGGCCCTGGCCCACGCGCGGCGCCTGCAGGCGGACCTGGCAGCCGGCGAGCTTCCTGCGGAGTCCCGGGCCGACCTGGTGATCGCCGCCTACGCCCTGACCGAGATCGCGCCCGGTGCCCTGCCCGGTGCCATCAGCCGGCTGTGGGCGGCGACCGGGTCCCGGATCCTCATTGTCGAGCCCGGCACGCCAGAGGGCTGGCGTCGGGGGCTTGAGGTTCGCCGGGAGCTGATCGCCCTGGGCGCGCAGATCCTGGCGCCCTGCCCCCACTCAGCACTCTGCCCGATCGCGGCGCCTGACTGGTGCCACTTCTCCCAGCGCCTGCCCCGGAGCCGGGACCACAGGCGTGCCAAGGGGGGCGAGGCGCCCTTCGAGGACGAGAAGTTCTTCTGGATCGCCGCGGCGCGCGGCGGAGCGGGAACCCCTGCGCCACCGGTCTCCCGCGTGATCGCGCCGCCGCGGACCGGCAAGGCCGGGGTGCGCCTGCGGCTCTGCCGGCCTGACGGCACCGTCGCGGATGTCGATTTCGCCCGGCGCGACCGGGCGGCCCTGGCGAGGGTGCGGCGGTTAGACTGGGGCGACGCCCTGCCTGAAGACGCCCTGCCTGAAGTGAGGGGTCAGTAGGGCGGGGGCTGGGTCGTGGCGGCGTCCGCGCCCTGGATCAGGTCACCCACCGCGTCCTGGCCGGCCGGCGCCTTGCCCGACGTCGCGGGGGCTGGGGCCTCGGTCACCGGCTTGGGCTTGTCTTCGGCCTTCGGGGCCTCGGTCTTCGGGGGTTCCGGCTCGGGCTCGGGCTCTGGAGGCGGCGGAAGGTCGGTGGGCAGGGGGGTCACCTCGGGGGCAACGATAGCCGGGGTCCCCGCTGCCGGGGCCGAGGGGGCGTCTCCGGGCAGGTAGGCGACGTCCCGGGCGCCGAGCACGCCGGAAATCAAGCCGACCAGGGCCATCAGGGCGATCACGATAGCGGCGATCTTCCTGAGATTGCGGGGCATGGACCACATTTCGCCACTCCTAGAGGGTTTTGGCGGGGTTGCAAACGGGAGAGGCGGGCCTGTCGCGACCTGGGTAAACGCCTCTTAACCCTCTTGGGTCCAGAGTGTCCCGGAATCATCGCAGGAGCGGAGCGGCATGGCGCGGGCGGCTCGGAAACGGGGCCTAGACAGAGGGTTCGAGATCGCCGGCGCGGTCTGGGCGCATCCCTTCGCGGCCCGGGCGCGCGGCGGACTCGTCGCCCTTTCGGGGGCGGCCCTGGCGGCGGCGCTCGTCACCTGGAAGGCAGTGGACCCGAGCCTCAATGCCTCTTCGGGCGCCGTTCCGGGGAATGTCCTGGGAGGCTCCGGCGCGGTCCTTTCGGACCTCCTGTTCCAGGCCCTGGGCCTGCCGGCGGCCCTGGTCGCCCTGCTCATGGTGGTGCTCGGCCTCTCAAGGCTGGCCGCTCCGAACCCCGACTCCAGCCGGCTCGGCCTGCGCCTTCGGGCGCTTGGTGGGATCCTGGCCCTGTGCGGTGTCGCGGCCCTTCTGGCCTGGCCCCGGGCGCCGTCGGCCTGGCCCCTGGCCGGGGGCCTGGGGGGACTGGCGGGCGACGGTCTCCTGGGCCTCGGCGGTGGTGCCCTGGGCGAGGCGGGTGTGCCTTTTGGCAGGGGCCTGACCGCAGCCCTGCTGGGAGGCCTCGGGCTCTGGGGGCTCGCCTACGCCCTGGCCCTGCCCAGGTTCGACATCCGGGGCACCGTGGCCAGGCTGATCGCCTGGATGCGCAGCCGCGCCCTGACCTCGGCGGTGCGCTCGCCCTTCGCGCCCGAACCAGAGTCCGAACCCGCGCCGACGGTGCGGAGCGCACGGAGCCGTTCCCGGAAGGCAGACTTGCCGGCCGAGCCAGACCTCGCGGACGGGGTCGGCCCGGACGGGCTCGCGACCTTCGGTGCCGAGGAGGGCGGCGCACCGGTCGCCATCCGTCCGCCGAAGTCCTCGCGGGAATCGGGACGGGAGACCCGGGAGTCCCAGGGGGTCCTGGAATTCGCCCGGGGCGAGGGCTTCGTTCTTCCCGATCTGTCCATGCTCGCCCGCTCGCCACCCCGCGCGGCCCAGTTCGACGAGGCGGCCCTGCGCCAGAACGCCCAGCTCCTCGAAGGGGTCCTGGCCGAGTTCGGCGTCCGGGGACAGATCGACCAGATCCGACCCGGGCCGGTGGTCACCCTCTACGAACTGGTCCCCGCCCCCGGCGTGAAATCGGCGCGCGTGGTAGCCCTCGCCGACGACATCGCACGCTCCATGTCCGTCGCCGCCTGCCGGGTCGCCGTGGTGCCGGGACGAAATGCCATCGGCATCGAACTGCCGAACGCCCGGCGCGAGACGGTCTACCTGCGCGATCTCCTGTCCAGTTCCGAATACGAGAAGACCAGTCACGCCCTGCCCATGGCCCTGGGCGAGAACATCGGCGGCGAGCCCTACATCGCGGACCTGGCCAAGATGCCCCACCTGCTGATTGCCGGTACGACCGGCTCGGGCAAGTCGGTGGGGGTCAACGCCATGATCCTGTCGATCCTCTACCGCCTTCCACCCGAGGCCTGCCGTTTCATCATGATCGATCCCAAGATGCTGGAGCTCAGCGTCTATGACGGGATCCCGCACCTGCTGGCCCCGGTGGTCACGGACCCGAAAAAGGCCATCGTTGCCCTGAAGTGGACGGTCCGGGAGATGGAGGACCGCTACCGGCTGATGTCCAAGATCGGCGTTCGCAACGTCGCCTCCTACAACGAGCGGGCGCGGGAGGCGGCGGCCCGGGGCGAGCACTTCGAGCGCACGGTCCAGACCGGTTTCGACGACCAGGGCCGGCCCGTCTACGAGAGCGAGCGGATCGATCCCCGACCCATGCCCTACCTGGTGGTGGTGATCGACGAGGTCGCGGACCTGATGATGGTGGCAGGCAAGGACGTGGAGGGCGCGGTGCAGAGGCTGGCGCAGATGGCGCGGGCGGCCGGCATCCACCTCGTCATGGCAACGCAGAGGCCCTCGGTGGACGTCATCACCGGCACCATCAAGGCCAACTTCCCGACCCGGATCTCCTTCCAGGTCACCTCCCGGATCGATTCCCGCACCATCCTCGGGGACCAGGGTGCCGAGCAGCTGCTGGGCCAGGGCGACATGCTCTACATGGCGGGTGGCGGGCGCGTCACCCGCCTGCACGGGCCCTTCGTCTCGGACGGCGAGGTTGAGGCCGTGGCCCGCTTCCTGCGCGAACAGGGCCAGCCCCAGTATCTGGAGGAGGTCACCGCAGGCGGGGACGACGAGGACGGCGGAGGCGACTTCGGCGAGGGTGAAGGCGGGTCTGGCGACGACCTCTATGACCGCGCCGTCGCCGTGGTCACCCGCGACGGAAAGGCCTCGACCTCCTATGTCCAGCGCCGGCTGCAGATCGGGTACAACCGTGCGGCCTCCCTGATCGAGCGCATGGAGAAGGAAGGCGTGGTCAGCCCCGCCAACCATTCGGGCAAGCGTGAGATCCTCGCACCGCCGCCGCCCTAGGACCCCAGCCCGACCCCGAGCGGGTTCCCGCCTGACGCGGGCAGGGGCCCAGGCCAGGCTCGGGGCCACGCCTCGCAGGTGCCGCAATTCCGGGGCATTGACCCCGCTGGCGGCCTGGCGCATTCCGGCCCCTGGAGACACCTCATGCCAACACGCCGCATCGCCCTGGCGGGCCTGGCCACCGTCATCGCCGCACCCGCCGCCGCCGCCGCCGCCGCCGCCGCGCCGACCCTGGGTGCGGCGGAGCGAGACCTGGCCGCCCGGGCCGCCGCCTGGCTCGAGGACCTTAAGGAGGCCAGGGGCGACTTCATCCAGACCGATTCCCGGGGCCGGGTCAGCCGGGGCGAAGTTTTCATCCGGCGGCCCGGCAAGGCCCGTTTCGCCTATGCCCCACCCGCGTCCCTGCTGGTGGTGGCGGACGGTACCAACGTCACAGTAGCCGATCCGCGCCTGAAGACCTTCGAGCGTTACCCCCTGGTCGCCACGCCCCTGTCCCTCTTCCTCTCGCGGCGGATCCGCCTGGACGGCGACACCCAGGTGACAGCGGTCCGGCGTAATGAGGAGGGCTTCGAGGTGACGGCTCAGGACAACCGCCGACGGGCGGAGGGCCGCATCGCCCTGGCCTTCTCGGACTCCCCCCTCGCCCTTACCGGCTGGACGGTGACGGACGCCCAGGGTCGGTCGACCCGGGTCGAGCTGAAGGACTTCCGGAAGGTCAGCGGACTTCCGGCCAGCCTCTTCGAGATCAAGGATCCACGACCCCAGGCGCCAGGTCGTGGGAAGATGTGACTCATTCGTCACACACAACAAGAATATTCCTAAAACTTGACAAAGTTGGCGGAGGTTGCGTTGATGCAACTCATGGGCCCGGTGCAGCCGGACCTGTGGCCGCCGGACATCATCCCCTTCCGGAGGCTGCACGAGAGAGATAACTACGCCCGGACGGCTTGCGCCTCCGGGCGTTTCTTTGGGCCGGAGGGGGATTCGCCATGCGCCTGAGACTCGCCACCTGGAACGTCAACTCCGTCCGCCTCCGCGCCGAGCAGGTGGTGCGTTTCGCGCGCGAGCAGGATCCGGACGTCCTGTGCCTCCAGGAGATCAAGTGCAGGGAGGGGGAATTCCCCCGGGCCGAGTTCGAGGCGGCCGGCTACCCGCACATGCGCATCAGCGGCCAGAAAGGCTCGCACGGGGTGGCCATCGTCTCTCGGCTTCCCCTCGACGACGCCCCCGCCCTGGACCTCTGCCGCGAGGGCCACGCCCGGGTTGTCGGGGCCCGGGTGTCGGGGATCGAGGTCCAGAACTTCTACATCCCGGCGGGGGGCGACACTCCCGATCCGGAGACCAACCCAAAGTTCGCACACAAGCTGGACTTCTTCGCCCGCCTGACCGCCGAAGCCCGCCGCCGGGATCCGGCCGAAGCCCTGGTCATCACCGGCGACCTGAACGTCGCCCCCGGGGAGAACGACGTCTGGAGCCACCGCCAGATGCTGAAGGTGGTCAGCCATACGCCCATCGAGATCGAGGCTATGGCGGCCCTGCGCAAGGCCGGCGGCTTCACGGACCTGGTGCGGGAGGCTGTCCCCGAGCCCGGGAAGCTGTTTTCCTGGTGGAGCTACCGCGCCGCTGATTTCCGCGCCTCGAACCGCGGCCTGAGGCTGGACCACATCTGGATCTCCCCCGGCCTGCGGGGTCCTGCCCTGGCGGACGGCGCCAGCGCCCGGGTTCACGACGAGGTCCGGGCCTGGGAGCGCCCCAGCGACCACGCGCCCGTTACGGCGGACTTCCGCCTCTAGGGCTGGAACAAGATCTTGACGGCGGTCAGGGCGCCAGCCGGTATCCGCCGCCCTCGGTCAGCAGGAGCCGGCCGCCGGCAGGGTCCGACTCGATCTTCTGGCGCAGCCTGTAGACATGGGTCTCGAGGGTATGGGTCGTCACACCGGCGTTGTAGCCCCAGACCTCGGCCAGCAGCTCTTCCCGCGCCACCGACTTGTCACCGGCGCGGTAGAGATATTTCAGGATGTTGGTTTCCTTCTCGGTCAGCCGCACCTTGCGCCCCGAGCTGTCCACCAGGACCTTGGCTGCCGGCCGGAACTCGTAGGGGCCGAGCCGGAAGACGGCACCCTCGGAATGCTCGTGACTGCGAAGCTGGGCGCGGATCCGGGCCTGCAGGACGGCCAGTCGGAAGGGCTTGGTGACATAGTCGTTGGCCCCGGCATCCAGCCCGCCCACCATGTCCGTCTCGGCGTCAGCCGCCGTCAGCATGATCACCGGACAGGCGACCTGTTGCGCGCGGAGCTCCCGGCACACCTCCCGGCCATTGGTATCCGGCAGGTCGACGTCCAGGAGGATGATGTCCGGACGAGCCTCAAGGGCCGCGAGGATGCCCGCAGCACCGGTGGCCGCCTGGACGACCTCGAAGTCGCCCCCGGAGGCGAGAAGGTCGGCGAGCTCGGTCCTCAGCTCGTCATTGTCATCGATGATCAGCAGGGTCTTGGGTTGAGCCATGGGCCGGAACATGCACCCTGAGGGCGGGCCCCGCCAAGGGTCCAGTTGAAGACGGCCCTTGGAAGGGTCGTTGCGGCAGTGGAGACAGGCGGAATGATCTTCTCGGCGACCTCGGACGGCAGCCTCGATATCGGTGGCAGGAGCGTGCGGTGCGCCCTGGGCCGGTCGGGGGTCCTGCCGGCGGCGGACAAGCGCGAGGGTGACGGCGCCTCGCCCCTGGGCGTCTGGCCCCTCCGGAAGGTCCTCTACCGGCCCGACCGCGAGCCGGCGCCGAAGACCCGCCTGCCCGTCCAGGCGCTGACGCCGGCGGACGGCTGGTGCGACGCCCCCGGGGACCCGGCCTACAACCGCCCCGTCCGACTGCCCTATCCCGCCAGCGCAGAGACCCTGTGGAGGGAGGACAAGGTTTATGACCTGATCGTGGTCCTGGGCCACAACGACGATCCGCCCGTCAGCCCGATGGGGTCGGCCATCTTCCTGCACCTGGCCCAGCCGGACTGGTCGCCGACGGCCGGATGCGTCGCCGTACGGCGAGAGGACCTGCTGGACCTGCTGTCCCAGGCGGGGCCTGAAGACGCCCTTGCGATCCTTCCCGGCGGCTTCCAGCCCTAGTTCCGGGCGCCAAAGAGGGCTGAGCCCACCCGGACATGGGTGGCGCCAAAGGCGATGGCGGTCTCGAAATCGTCGCTCATGCCCATGGACAGGACGGTCAGCCCGTTGCGGGCCGCGATCCGGGCCAGCAGGCCGAAATGCGGACCCGCCGGTTCACCCACCGGGGGAATGCACATCAGCCCCTCTACCGGCAGGGCGAGGGTGCCGCGGACCCGGTCGAGGAAGGCGTCTGCGTCGGCCGGGAGCACCCCGGCCTTCTGGGGCTCCTCACCCGTGTTTACCTGGACCAGGAGGCGCGGCAGGCGCCCGGTCTTCTGGGCTGCGGCGACGAGGGCCAGGGCCAGCCGGTCCCGGTCCAGGCTCTCGATGACGTCGAAGACAGACGCGGCAGCCTCGACCTTGTTGGTCTGGAGGGGCCCGATCAGCCGCAGCTCAAGGCCCTCCCGGCGGCCGGTCCAGCGGGCCTCGGCCTCCTGGACGCGATTCTCACCGAACACCCTGTGCCCTGCGGCGACCACGGGGGCGATGGCCTCCCAGGGCTGCTGCTTGGAGACGGCGGTCAGGGTGACGCAGCCGGCCGGGCGGGCGGCAGCCTGCTCGGCGGCGGCGATTCGGGCTAGGATGGCGTCGAGCGAGGGAGACACAGGCATTTCCGGTTTCTGGACCGTCGGGCGGACCGCCGCATACCTAGGCCGGAGGCGGAGCGGGGGAAAGGCCCTGCCGCCGCCCCTCCTGGTGTTCACCGACCCGGACCGGACGCCGGACCCTGTCGCCCTCGCCCACAAGCTGCCCCGGGGGACGGGCCTGGTCTACCGGGCCTTTGGCGCGCCGGACCGGCTGGAGATCGCCCGCGCCCTGGTGGCCATCGCCCGGCGGCGCGGCCTGGTCTTGCTGGTCGGGGCTGACGCCGGACTGGCCGCACGGTCGGGCGCGGCGGGGCTCCACCTTCCCGAGCGCCTCGCGAGCCAAGCCCCCCGCCTGCGGAAACCAGGCTGGCTGATCACGGCCGCCGCCCATTCCCCGCGGGCGGCGCGGCGGTCGGGTATTGACGCCTTCGTCTTGTCGGCCGTGTTCCCGTCGGCCTCGCCTTCGGCCACCGCGCCCCTCGGGACCCTGCGCTTCGCGGCGCGGGTGAGGGCCGCCTCGGCGCCCGCCTATGCTCTCGGCGGCGTCGATGACACAAGGGCGGGCCGCCTGCGCATGACGGGCGCGGCGGGAATTGCAGGGGTCGGTTTCAGCCTCAGAACTTGAAGGCGGACTCGAGCCGAACGCGGGGCGCCGGCTGCTGTTGCGGGACCATCTTGCGCATGGCCTCTGGCCGTCCGGCCTCGTCGCCCATGGACACCGCGCCGCCGATCCGAAGGGTGGGCGAGACCCGGTAATAGGCTCCGGCCTTCACGTCCGCCCACTCCGCATCGCGGGTCGGAGCGGTCTCGACGTTGAAGGTCATGCCCCAGCGGCCCTTGCGGGCGTCCCAGGTCAGGGAGGTTCCGCCCACGGGAGAGGCAGACTGGTCTATCCGGACGGTGAAGTCGTCGGCCTTGCGCGCTGGCTCCGCATGCGCGAACGACGCCGCACCGGCCAGGAGAACCCCGGCGGTGAGCGAAGCGCAGGTGCGCAGGAGGGTCGCGCGAGAAGACATCATCACCATTCTGGCTGTCTGGCAGCGGATTACGCCCGGAAAAGGGCGAAACCCACGATTAAGGGCTGGGGATCGGTGGGGTCAACCTCAGTAGACGCCCAGGGAGCCGAATCCCCCCACACCTGTGGCGGCGGGGTCACGCGATTCCTGTTTGGCGCGCGTCCCGGCGTTGATATAGAGGGCGCGGCGCGGGGTGGCGCTGGTTCGCACCGCGGGGTGCGGGCCCTGAAGTTTGGAGCGGTGCAGATGCCGTCTGGATCCGTAGACCTGAAGAAGAGCCTGAGGGTGGGTCTGGCGATTCTCGCCGCCGCCTCGCTCGCCGCCTGCGCGTCGAACAGCGCCCCGAAGACCTTCGAAGGCCAGGAGCCCGAGGGCTTCAACCCGTTCAGCGTCTTTGAGGGCGGCTCCCAAGCGGGGGGCGACAGACCGGCCGTATCCGTCAACGGCTATCTGTGGCGCGCGGCCCTGGACACCCTGTCCTTCATGCCCCTGGCCTCCGCCGATCCCTACGGCGGCGTGATCATCACCGACTGGTACGTCAATCCCGAGAAGCCCGACGAGCGCTTCAAGGCGACGGTCTACATCCTCGACAGCCGGCTCCGCGCCGACGGCCTGAACGTGGCCATCTTCCGCCAGGTCCGCGACGCGAAGGGGACCTGGACCGAGGCCCAGGTGAACGCCCAGACCGAGGTGGACGTCGAGAACGCCATACTGACCCGGGCCCGGCAGGTGCGACTTTCGAGCGCGCCGGGCTGAACGCCGGACCTGTCCCGGCGTCGCCCACCGAACCTGACCGGCGAAACCTGGCGGGCCTGAAGGGTCGAAGGGGATCGCCGAAGCGCCCCTCCCGGAGACTCCCGGGGCCCTCCTTGACCTGATCCGACGGTATGTCCGCCATGGCCAGATACAATCCCAAAGATACCGAGCCCAGGTGGAGACGCGCCTGGGAGGCCGCAGACGCCTTCCGCGCGGGGCCGCCCGATCCCTCACGGCCCAAGTACTACGTCCTCGAGATGTTCCCCTATCCGTCGGGCCGGCTGCACATGGGTCATGTGCGCAACTACGCCCTCGGCGACGTGATCGCGCGGTACAAGCGCGCCCGGGGCTTCAATGTCCTTCACCCCATGGGCTGGGATGCCTTTGGCCTGCCCGCCGAGAACGCCGCCATGGAGCGTGGCGTCGACCCCAAGGGCTGGACCTACGACAACATCAGCCGGATGCGGGACGAGCTGAAGGAACTTGGCCTGTCCATCGACTGGTCGCGGGAGTTCGCGACCTGCGACGTGGGCTATTACGGGCGCCAGCAGGCCTGGTTCCTGGACCTGTTCGAGAAGGGCCTGGTCTATCGCAAGGAGAGCCTGGTCAACTGGGATCCGGTGGACCAGACGGTCCTGGCCAACGAGCAGGTCATCGACGGCCGGGGCTGGAGATCCGGCGCGGTCGTGGAGAAGCGCCGGCTGAGCCAGTGGTTCCTGCGGATCACCGACTACGCCGACGCCCTGACCGACGACCTGAAGACCCTTGAGCGCTGGCCCGAGAAAGTCCGGGTCATGCAGGAGAACTGGATTGGCCGGTCCCAGGGGGCGCGCTTCGCCTTCCGTTTCGCCGATGCCGCGCGAACGGACGGGTTGGAGGTCTATACGACCCGACCGGACACCCTGTTCGGCGCCGCCTTCGTGGGCGTGGCCGCCGACCATCCCCTGGCGGCGGAAGTCGCGGCGCGCAGTCCCGAGGCTGCCGCCTTCGTCGACGCCTGCCGGCGCGGCGCGGTCTCCGAGGCCGAGGTCGAGACCGCCGAGAAGCTGGGCTTCGATACGGGCCTGCGGGTCCGCCACCCCTTCGACCCCGCCCTCGAACTGCCCGTCTGGATCGCCAACTTCATCCTCATGGACTACGGCACGGGCGCCATCTTCGGCTGCCCGGCCCATGACCAGCGCGACCTGGACTTCGCCCGGAAGTATGGCCTGCCGGTCCGGCCGGTCGTCCTGCCCCCGGGGGCGGACCCGGCGGCCTTCGAGGTGGGCGAGGAGGCCTGGACCGGTCCCGGCGCCCTGTTCAATTCCGGCTTCCTCGATGGCCTGGACATCGAATCCGCCAAGGCTGCGGCCATCGCCCGGCTTGAGGCGGACGACGCCGGCCAGGGCGCCACGGTCTTTCGCCTGCGGGACTGGGGCGTCTCGCGCCAGCGGGCCTGGGGCTGCC
>CAIZKE010000146.1 GCA_903933475.1 uncultured Alphaproteobacteria bacterium
CACCCCGTCGCAGTCGAGGCGCGCGGCCAGGTCGGGGTCGTCATTCAGGATCAGCGCGGCGTCATGCGCCCGGGCGATGGGCCCCAGCACCCGGACCGCCTCGGTGATCTCGGCTTCCGAGGCGTCCTTAAGTCGGACCTGCAGGGCGGCCACGTCCCCGGCGGACAGGGCGGCTTCCAGGCGTCCGGCAAAGACGGCGAGGTCGCCCAACTGAGGCGGCGTGATCAGGTACAGGCGGCAGGCAGGTCGGGACATAGCCCTTCCTTAGCGCTGTCCGACCGGACGCCCAAGGCCCCGGGGCCCGGAATGTGTTGGGACGCACGACGCGCGATGCGAGAGCCTGTTCCCTTCAGATGGAACGTCTGAAGGGGCAAAACAGGCTCTAAGTCCAAAACGTTAGATCCTGTTTGGATCCGATAACCGGTTCCCACTTATCGGAACATGATCTAAGGCGCGGCGAATGTCCCTGCTCTCTGATGACCTGCTTTCCCTGCGCCTTGCGCTTGACGCCGGCGACAGCGCCACGGCGGTGCTCCAGGCCCGCTGCGAAGCGCTTGGACTGCCCGGTGGACCCTGGGTCCGGGCCCGGGTGGAGCCCTGCCTGGAGATCGCGGACGCCGGGATCAGGGCGCGCCTGCAGGCAGCCCCCGAGGAAGACCTGGCCTGCCGCAGGGTCCGCCTGGTCTGGGGGGCTTTCGTCCTGTCCCAGGCCGTGAACTGGTACCGGCCCGGGCGTCTGACCGACGACATGCGCCGTCGACTTGCGGAGACGGAAGAGCCCTTCGGCGTGGTGGCCCGGCCCCTCGGCTATCGCCGCATCCGGCTGGAGACACGCCTCGTCGAGGCTGCCGGGCGGGTCTCGGCCCTGCACTGCCAGGCCTTGCTGGTCACGGGAGCCGGAGAACCCCTGGCCCTGGTCGAGGAAGTCTATCCCGGCGACTGAATCCGGGCGTCCGTGCGGTGGTCAGGCCGCCTCGGGCAAGGCGCCGGCAAGGCCGGCTCTGACGGGCGCGGCTACTGGCTGCGACAGGGGCCGGCGACCTCGCGCCGGACGCCCGGGGAGGTCGAGTTCCTCGGGGGTCAGCAGGAAGCCCGCCCGGCGCGCGGCGGCGCCGACCTCGACCCGTGAGCCGAGGATGGAGATGGCTGGGGCCGCCAGAAGCGGCAGGACGATGGGCAGGAAGACCAGGGTCAGGTCGGGGCGGGCGAGGAGGGCGGCGGCGAAGACGACGCCGGCCCGGACCTCCCAGGCGTGAGCGGCGAAGGCCTCAGACCAGCGCATCCGGCCAGCCTCCCGCTGCTGCGGCCGCCAGCCGGAATCCCGGCCCGAGAAGATTTCGATCAGCATGCGCGTGTGGCTGACCATCATGATCGGCGCCATGACCATGGACATGATCATCTCCAGGGCGACCCCCGGAAGGATGAAGCCGACGCCGCCAAAGGCCTCGCGGTCTCGCCGGCGGCCAAGCACCAGCAGGGCGCCAAACAGCTTGGGTCCGAACAGGAGGAACCAGGACAGTGTGGCCATCCAGATGACGATGAGGCCGTCATGTCGCGGTTCGACGAGGGTGCGCCAACCGTGCAGGGTCGAGATCTCGACCAGACGGGGCTCGGTCTGGAACTGGATGACCAGGCCGGTCAGCAGGGCCAGGAACCACAGGGGCGAGGCCAGGTAGGCCATCACGCCGATCAGCATCTGCAGGCGGCTCATGGGGTGCAGGCCGGCGCCGGTCAGCAGTCGCAGGTGCTGCATGTTGCCCTGGCACCAGCGACGGTCGCGCGCCAGGAAGGCCTGCAGGCTGGGAGGGGCCTCCTCGAAGCTGCCAGGCAGGGCACCGGTCATGTGCACGGCCCAGCCCTGACGCCGGAGATAGGCGGCCTCGACCGAGTCATGGCTCATGACATGTCCGCCCAGGGGCTTTCGCCCGGGCAGGACGGGCAGGCCGCAGGACTCCGCAAAGGCCCGGACGCGGACGATGGCGTTGTGGCCGAAATAGGCCGACTCCGGGCCGCTCCACCAGGCCAGGCCCGTGGCGGCGACGCGGCCGTACAGGCGCACGCCGAACTGTTGGACCCTCTGGTAGAGGGTTTCGGCATTGACGATGGCCGGGGTGGTCTGGATCAGGCCTGCCCGGGGATTCCGCTCCATGGCGTCGACCAGGTGAAGCAGGGTTTCGCCGGACATCAGGCTGTCCGCGTCGAGGATGACCATGTGCGGATAGGCACCGCCGAACCGGCGAACCCAGTCGGCAATGTTGCCGGCCTTACGCTCGGTGTTCGACTCCCGGCGCCGGTAATAGATCCGGCAGGAGGATACCAGGCGGAAGCCCTGGAAGGCTGTCCACTCTGCCTTTGCGGCCTCCGGACAGGTCGAGTCCGAAAGGATGAAGATGTCGAAGGCACCTGCGGCTTCAAGCGCCTTAAGGCTCGCGTCGATCCGGGCCAGGCGATTGAAGGACGCGCCGACGTCCTCGTTGTAGAGAGGCATGAGCAGGGCCGTGCGGACGCTTGGCCTGCGAGGCCGCTCGGGGAAGTCGAAGAGGTCGCGATCGCCTCTTGCGGTCTGCAGCACCAGGCCGGCCAGGGCGCTGCAGAACCATCCCGACAGGGGGATGATCAGGGCTGAGAACAGGCACAAGGCGATAATCTCAAGGGCGGTGAAGCCCTCCTCGGCATAGATGCGAGCCGGGGTGAGGAAGGCGAGTATGGCCAGGGACAAGGTCGCCGCCAGCATGACCAGGCGGCGGAAGGCGAGGCCCCGGGGCGCGGGAACCGGAGGCGGTGTCCCGGCCTCTGCAAGGTCCTGCCTTGGCATTTCCAGGGGGGACGCATCGGGAAGCCAGGCCCGCACTGTGTCTGCGGCCGTCCAGGCGCTCCCGGTGGGGACGCTGAACTCACTGCTGCGAACGCCTTCCATTTCCCGTGCCGCTCCCTGGATCCACCGACGGACGGCAGCTGATCACGAACATGTTATGCTGCATTGCGGCAAATGCAATAACGGAATCGTGAAGTGTGGTCTGCGCAGACTTCAGGCGGTTGCGGTTAGGCGGTGCCCGAATTTCAGGCGTCGGCCGCGGATCGGGCCTGGGCGAGAAGCCGCCGCTCAAGGGCGTAGGCCGCGATGCCGGTCCACCCGACCAGAACGATCGCGAAGGCCCGCTCCCACCAGCCGACATTGGCGTCGTTGACCAGGCCCTTGAAGATCAGGTGCTTGGTCAGGACGGTCAGGACCGCCATGACCAGGAAGACGCTGAGGAGGAAGATCCGGAGCCGACCCGTGCCCTCGATCCGCCGCAGGGCCCAGACCATGGCCAGGGGCGCGATCTGTATGCCCAGCCCCAGGTTGATGGCGAGATGCCGCGGGTCTGGCCAGGGATAGAGGCTCGACAGGACCAGCCCAACGCCGGCGAGGCCGAAGCAGAGGGCGATGACGGCGGCGGATACCCTTGCGCCGCCCAGGGCCAGAAGGGAAAGGGCGAAGCCGATTCCCGCAAGGCCGGCACCTGCGCCCGAGACCAGGACCCCGACATTGAAGATGGCCGGATGGGGAGCCGCCGCGCCGCCCAGTTCGCTCAGGTACTGGGTGGCGTGGTCGAAGCCCGGCCATGTCAGGGCGGCCAGGCCGACGCTGGCGTAGGCGAGGATCGGTGCCGCAATCCCGATCTGCAGGAGAACGCGGCGGCGGCGGAACCGGGTCATGGCGTTCTCGGCCTTGGCCGCAGGCCCCAGAGGGGGCGAAGGGGTCCGCTCCGTCGGATGATCTCATAGACCGCCACGCTACCGCCGAGGGTGATCAGCACCAGCAGGCCAGCTTCGACGCCGACAGGCAGGCCCCGGGGTTTCAGCAGGTGGGCGGCGATCACCAGCAGGGTCTGGTGGGCGAGGTAACAGGGAAACACCGCATCGGTCAGGTACCGAAGGGCCGGTCCGTCTGCGCCTCTCAGGTGACGGCTGCCAAAGCCGAGGACGGCGCAGATGGTGGACCACTGGTACACCGCGAAGACCAGGTTGGCGGGAGACGATGGCGGCTGGTCCAAGGGTTGGGACAAGGCGATCAAGGCAGGCAAGCTGACGGCTGCCACGACCAGTGACATCCAACGCATACCCTCGAACCTCGTCCAGACGTCGTCACGCAGGGCTAGGAGGAACCCGGTCAGGAAGACGCCGAAGGACATGGCGTGGTTGTAGGGATCATCGGTGATGTGGTTGGTCAGCCCCGCAGACGGGAAGATCCAGAGCCGGAGCAGGGCCAGGTAGATCATCGGTATGACCAGCAGGCCTGGGCCCCCAAGGAGCCGGGCCAGCAGGGTCTCCAGCCAGCTGAAAACCCGCGGGGCCGAGGCCAGGGCGAGGGCGCCGACACTGTAGACGGTGATGTAGAGCACGAACCAGATGTGGTTCAGGGGCACGCCGTCCCTCAGGCCCGCCGGACTGAATTCGGACAGCCACCAGGTACCGAGGGATCCCGAGAAGCTGCCCTTCTCCACAGCCTCGATCCAGGACTGCGGCGGCACCAGGACGAGGATCCCGAAGAGCAGGGGCGGAACCAGTCGGCGCAGGCGCTGCCCTATCGCCTGGGCGGGCGGCGTCCGCCTCACCATGAACCTCAGGGCGATCCCCGAGACCATGAACAGGAGGGTCAGCCGCCAGGGGTTTGTGACCAGGGCCGCCAGTCCCAGGCCCGGCACGGTGTGCGGGCTGTGCACATGCCAGTCCCACGGCGCATAGACGAGGCCGACATGGTAGAGGATGAGCACGCCGAAGGCGGCGATGCGGATCCAGTCAATGTCCGCGCGGCGCTGGAGTTTAGCGGTGCTCACGGACCTTTCTATGCGACGGGAAGGCCCGTCCTGTCCACGTCGGCTGTGGCTCTCCGATCAGGAGAAGTCGCGCGCCAGCTCGGCCCGGGTTGCGGGTGTCAGGCCCGTCATGTGGACGTAGGCCTCATGGTCGCAGCCTACTAGGACCTGGACGCCCGGCGACCGGAATACCGCCTTCTGCGCATCGGTCAGCGGGAAGTGCAGGAAGTGCACCGAGGAGGTCTTTCCGTCCTCACGCGTGCGCTCGACGTCGCCGTCCTGGACGCCGTAGATCCTCTCGTCCCCGACCTGAAGGTAGAGATGTTCCTCGACGCCGCCGAGGCGGGCGAGGGTGGCGGCGCGCCGGATCGCGTCCTCGATCTCGAACATCACGGTCGCCACGAGTTCCGAGCCCTGGGGCACCAGGGGATTGTAGGCTGCCAGCTCGTCTGCGACCTGCGCCGGGCCACCCTTCTCGATCAGGAGCATCTCCTGGATCTGGAACAGCATGGTCTCGTAGGTCTCGAAATAGAATGTACAGACCGGTCCGAGGTCCAGTCGGCGTAGCCGCTTCAGGGGCAGGAGCGCCGAGCGGCGGGCCATGCGCTCACGGGCGAACTCGGCATCGGGGAGGATGTCTGCAGGGGTAATGCGGCGCTGGGCGGTGGGCATGGTCAAAGAACTCCGTAGGCGCGGGCGAAGATTTCGATCGGATGGGACTGGCGGGGCTGTGGACCCTGGCCGGTGGCCTCGTCGTCGGCCAGCAGCTGGCCAATGTGCTTGCAGGCCAGGGGGCAGTCCGAGCAGAGCTCGGCGGAGCCCTTCTGGGCCACCTGCTTGGCGGTGGGGCGACCGACCTTCACGGCCAGGGGCCGGGTCGACTTCATGACGCCGAAGGTGCCGCCGTGGCCGGAGCAGCGCTCGACGATCTCGACCTTGGTGTCCGGGATCAGCTTGAGCATGTCGGCCGACCGCGCGCCCATGTTCTGGGCCCGGGCGTGGCAGGAATGGTGCACGGTGACCCCGCCCTCGACGGGGGTCAGGCCCGGGGCGAGGCCCAGGTCCCGGTTCAGGTCGACGATGTACTGGCAGATGTCACGGGTGGCGGCGCCAAGCTTCTTGACCGCGGGATCCTCCGGCAGGATGAGCGGCCACTCGAACTTCATCATCAGGCCGCAGGACGCCGTCAGGGCGACCACCTCGTAGCCCTGGTCGATGTAGGGCTCGAAGACGGCGGCCACGCGGGCGGCCTTGCCCGCCACGCCCGCAAGGTCGCCGCTCTCGAGCTGGGGCATGCCGCAGCATTCTGGGTAGACGACCTTGGCCTCTATGCCCTGGCGGGCCAGGACCCGGGCGGCGGCGACGCCGGTGTCAGGTCCGTTGTACTCGACCGAGCAGGTCGAATAGATCGCCACCTTCCGCTTTCCGAAGGCCGGGCCCGCCGGGTTGGGCGGGACGGGAGTGGGCAGCAGGTCCGTGGCGGTCTTGCCATGATATTTGGGCAGCTCGACCTCGGCGTCGATCTCGGCGATGGCCTCGAGCAGCTTGCGGATCGGGGTATTCTTGCGGGCGGTCCCCCAGTTGGCGATCCGCGCCAGCGGCTTCGCCAGACGGCCATTCCGGTCGGTCTTGCCCAGTTCATCCCGTACGAAGCTCTTCTCGCCGGCCCGGCGCTTGGCGGCCCGGTAGCGCAGGATCAGGTGGGGGATGTCGATGTTGAATTCATGCGGCGGCACATAGGGGCACTTGGTCAGGAAGCACATGTCGCAAAGGGTGCAGGCCTCATCGACCTTGGCGTATTCACTCTTCGGAACACTGTCGAGCTCGCCGGTCTTGGACTCATCGATCATGTCGAAGAGGCGCGGGAAGCTGTCGCACAGGTTGAAGCACCGCCGGCAGGTGTGACAGACGTCGAACTGGCGCTCCATCTCGGCCTCGACGGCCTCGAGGTCGTAATAGGCCTCGTCGCGCCACTCGATGGGGTGGCGGAAGGGGGCGGCCAGGCTGCCCTCGCGGGCTTTGGGCTTCGTCGTGTCCGACATGTCGCGGGCTCCAGGCAGGCTTCCGGAAGGGGGATGCGAAACCGGCGGCGGACCTCTCGGCCCGCCGCCGGCGCAGCGTCAGTCCCGCAGGATCAGGCGAGGGACTCGAGGGCGCGCTGGAAGCGACCCGCGTGGGACTTCTCGGCCTTGGCCAGGGTCTCGAACCAGTCGGCGATTTCCTCGAAGCCTTCCTCGCGGGCGGTCCGGGCCATGCCGGGGTACATGTCGGTGTACTCGTGCGTCTCGCCGGCGATGGAGGCCTTCAGGTTGGCCTCGGTGCCGCCGATGGGCAGGCCGGTGGCGGGATCGCCGACGGCTTCCAGGAACTCCAGGTGGCCGTGGGCATGGCCGGTCTCGCCTTCGGCGGTCGAGCGGAACACGGCCGCGACGTCGTTGTAGCCTTCGATGTCAGCCTTCTGGGCGAAGTAGAGGTAGCGACGGTTCGCCTGGCTCTCGCCGGCGAAGGCGTCCTTCAGGTTCTGCAGGGTCTTGCTGGTGGCCAGGCTCATGGCGCTCTCCGGATTGGGGGCGCCGGAGCCCGGCGCCGGGTTTCAGCCGCAGTCTCTGCGGTCGCCGCAAGTCCCTACGCCCCGCAAGAGCATAGGGCAAAACGAAAGAATTTATGTGCAGGATAGGCCTTATCTATCCTGCGCCACCGGGGGACTTGTCACCCGGCCCCGGCAACTTCAGGGTGGGTTTCAAGGGGACTTGGGCCCTGGGGAGGCGCAACATGACCGTCCATCTGAGGCAGATCGCCCTTGTCGCCGAAAGGCTGGAGCCGGTGCTCCAGGACTTCGAGGCGGTCTTCGGCCTGGCCCGCTGTTTCATCGACCCGGGCGTCGCCGTCTTCGGCCTCGAGAACACCCTCCTGCCAGTTGGCCGGAACTTCTTCGAGGTGGTCGCGCCGGTGAAGCCGGACACCGCAGCCGGGCGGTATCTCGAACGGCGCAGCGGAAACGGCGGCTATATGGTCATCACCCAGACGCCGACACTCGAGGCGCTTGAGGCGGTCCGCGCCCGCGCGGCCAATTCGGGCGTTCGGGTGGCCTGGGAGTCGGCTCGCCGGGGCTGGACCCTGATCCAGCTGCATCCCGGCGACCTGAAGACCACCTTCCTGGATGTCGAGTGGGACGAAAACGGCGACCTCGCCGGTCCCTGGCCGCCAGCCGGGGGTACGGGCTGGGAGGACAAGGTCCGCCAGGACCTGGTCATCGACTTCACGGGCGTAGAGCTGCAGGCCGACGATCCCGTCGCCGCCGCCCGTCTCTGGAGCGCCGTCACCGGCGCGCCAATGGAGGTGTCCAGCGGCGACCCTGTCGTTCAGCTGAACAATGCCAGCCTGAGGTTCGTCGCGCCCTCCGACGGCCGGGGCCCGGGCCTTTCGGCGGTGGACCTGACGGTCCGCGACCTGGCGGAAGTGGTCCGCCGCGCCCGGGCCAGGGGCCTCGCCGCCAGTTCCGACCGCGTGGAGATCTGTGGCGTCAGGTTCCATCTCCGGCAGGCCTGAAAGGCCCCGCCGACGGATTTTCGGCGGCCAGGCGTTGGACTTGCTGTCGCTTGCCCCTATCTCCACCCGGGTCCGCGACGGGACATCCGGAAAGCTAAGCCTGTGTCAAAGCGTCTGATTGCGGCCCTCGCGGCGCCTCTGCTCGCCGCGACCGTGGCGTCAGCGCCTGCAAGCGCCGCCCCGCCCCCGCCTGTCCGCGAGGCGACCGTCGTGGATGAGCTCGTCGTGGAGGCGCCAGCGAACGGTGCGGGCGCCGTCCTCGGCGATATCAAGCCAGAATTGCAGATCAGTGAGGCCGAGATCCAGTCCTACGGCGTCAGCAGCGTCGCCGAACTGGTGGCCCAACTGGCGCCGCAGACCCAGTCCGGCCGGGGTCGCAGCCGCGGAGGCATGCCGGTCGTCCTCCTGAACGGGGCCCGGACTTCGGGGTTTGCGGAACTCCGCGACCTGCCTCCCGAAGCCATCGTGCGCGTCGACGTCCTGCCTGAAGAGGCGGCCCTGAAGTACGGCTACACCGCCGACCAGCGGGTACTCAACTTCATCACACGCAAGACATTCCGGGCCGTGACGACCGAGGTGGACATCGAGGCCGCCACGGCAGGCGGCACGGTTACCCGGGAGCTTGAAGCCGGCCTGTTCCGGATCGACGGCGACCAGCGGACCCAGCTCAAGGCCGAGCTGACGGGCACCTCAGCGGTGACCGAGGACGAGCGGGACATTCCCCCGACCGGTGCGACGGCCCTCTTCACCACCCCTGGCCTCTACAGGGGCCGGGGCCCGGGCGGACAGATCGATCCGGCCCTCAGCGTGCTGGCGGGCAGCACTGTGACCCTCGCCGGCCTTCCCGCCATTGCGGCGTCCCGGCCGCCGACCCTCGCCGAGGTCGCGGCCCTCGCCGGCCAGGTCCCGCCGGCGGACGAAGGCGCCTATCGAACCCTGACGCCTGACACCCGCCGCCTGACAATCAACGGGGTGGTGGCCCGAAGCCTCTCGCCGGGGACCACCTCGACCTTCAACGCGGTGATCGGCACCGGCAGTTCCGAGTCCCTCCAGGGTCGGCCAGCCTACAGCTTGACCATTCCTGGCGGCGGAGTCTGGACGCCTTTTGCAGGTCCTGTGGACCTGCTGCGCCGCGAGGCTTCCAGGGGCCCGATCCGCCAGACCTCGGAGGACTGGAATGCCCGCCTGGGCTTCGGCCTCAACAGCGCCCGCAATGGATGGCGTCTGTCCCTCACCGGCGGCCTCGACCTGGCCGATGTGGTCGGCCGGACCGATGGGGCCGTAGATACCAGGCCAGCCCAGGCCCGGCTTGCGGCTGCGGACGCGGCCTTCAATCCCTATGCCCCTGGCGCTGCGGACCTTCCCGCCTTCGCCACGGACCGGACACGCTCGCGGACCGCAGGGGCCGAGGTGCAGGCCCTGGCGGCAGGGTCGATCCTCGAACTTCCTGCTGGTCCCCTCTTCGTCTCGGCCCGGGCGGGGGCGTCGGGCAACTGGCTCCGATCCCGCTCTGTCCGCCGCGAGCTGGTGCGCGAGGCCGATCTCTCCCGCACCGGTGTGAGCGCCCAGGCCAGCGTCGACACGCCCCTCCTGCGTCGCGATGTCGAGGGGTGGGGCCAGCTTGGCGACCTCTCGCTGAACTTCAACCTTCAGGGCGAGAGCCTATCCGATGCCGGAACCCTGGCCACGGTCGGCGGCGGGGTGAACTGGTCGCCGGTCGACCGGCTGACCCTGCTGGCCTCCTTCAGCCGGGACCAGTCGCCCCCCACCCTCGTCCAGCTGGGCGCCCCCCGGACCGTTACGACGGGGGTGAGGGTGTTCGACTATGTGCGCGGCGAGACCGTCGAGGTCGTCCAGGTCTCCGGCGGCGATCCTTCCTTGCGCAGCGACCAGCGGGATGCGACGCGCCTGGGCATCAACTGGAAGCCCTTCGCTGACCGGGAGCTGAACCTCTCGGTCAGCTACACCCTCAGCCGGGCCGACGATCCGGCCTCGGCCCTGCCGGCAGCCACGGCGGAGGTGCAGGCCGCCTTCCCCGAGCGGTTCCTGAGGGACGAGAGCGGCCGGCTCGCCGTCGTTGACGTCCGCCCTGTGAACTTCCTGCGCAGCGACCGCGAGGAGATCCGCTGGGGCTTCAACTGGTTCGGTGGCCAGGGCCCGGCAACGGGGCGTCCGGGCGCAGGTCCTCCGGCACGCGGTGGGGGCTCCGGGGGCCCGCCGCCGGGCGCGCGCGGCGGCGGCCGGCCCATGGCCATGATGGCTGGGCCCGGAATGGGCGGCCCGCCAGGGCGGCCCGGATGGCAGGTGTCGCTCTACCACACGGCCGTGCTCACCGACCGGATCCTGGTCCGGCAGGGCGGGCCGGTGTTTGACCTCCTTGAGGGTTCAGCCGCGGGCGCCCGGGGCGGGACCCCGGCCAATGCCATCGAGCTGCAGGCGGGCCTCTTCCGCCAGGGTCGGGGCGCGCGCCTCAGCACCTCCTGGAAGAGCGGAACCCAGGTCCAGGGCGCGACGCCGGCCGGCGACCTGTCCTTCTCGGACCTAGCGACGGTGGACCTCCGCCTCTTCGAAACCTTCGCCGGAACCCCGGACCTCGTCCGGCGCTGGCCGGTGCTGAAGGGCGCACGGGTAAGCTTTGCCGTGGACAACCTGTTCGACGCCAAGCTCAACGTCCGCGACGCCCAGGGAGCCGTTCCGGCGGGGTATGCCGAGGACATACTCGATCCTGTGGGCCGGACCGTGGAGATCAGTTTCCGAAAGGTATTCTGAGGGGCTTGCCTGCCGGGCGCGGGTGGACTTCCCTAAGAAGAAGGCGCTTGGGAGGACACCGGCATGACAGACTCATCGGTCGGGCGACCGCCCCTTTCCCCCGGGCACGCCGCCTTCGCGGCCCAGGTCGAGGCTGCCCAGGATGTGCTCGACGCCTTCATGGCCGCCTGGAACGCCCGGGACGCCGACGGCGTCCGGGCCAGCTTCAACTTCCCCCATGTGCGGTTCGCCTCGGGCCGGGTGAACATACTGGCTCCGGAGCAGGTGACCGACGCCATGTACGCCGGCGTGGCGCTTTCGGAGTGGGGCCGGTCGGCCTGGCAGCGCCGGGAGGTGATCCACGCCGGGCCGGACAAGGTCCAGTTCGATACCCGCTTCGCCCGCTTCCGGCCGGACGGGAGCCTGATCAGCGCCTTTGACTCCATCTACATCGTGACCCTCCAGGACGGCCGCTGGGGCGTCCAGGGCCGGTCCAGCTATGCCCCCTGAACCGGTAAGTTCGCCATGAAGGCTGCAAGCTACCCCCTCGCCCGCGAGCAGGACTTCACCTCCCGTATCAATGGGAAGGCCTATCGCCTCCGAATCGCCACGCCCTACGGCCCACCGCCAGAGGGGGGATACCCGGTTCTCTACGTCCTCGACGGCGACGGCTATTTCGGCTCCTTCGCAGACGCCGCCCGCCTGCGCGCCGCCGGCGGGCTGGAGCTGCCCCATACCGTCGTCGTAGGGGTTGGCTATCCTGGCGAGGACTTCACCGGGGCCCTTGGCCGACGGTTCCTCGACCTCACCCCGACCGAGCCCAGCGCGGCGGAGAAGGCCAACCACACTTTCGCTTCGGGTGAGATCCGCTATGCCGGGGCGGACGACTTCCTGGAAATCCTGACCCAAGAGGTGCGTCCCCGGGTCGCTGAGGTCCTGCCGGTCGACCCGGCCCGCGAGGCGCTGTTCGGCCACTCCCTGGGCGGCCTCTTCGTCCTCTACAGCCTGTTCCGAAGGCCCGACGCCTTCTGCGCCTGGCTATCCCTCAGCCCGTCCATCTGGTGGGACGGCCGCTTCGTCCTGCGGGGCGAGGCGGGCTTCACCTCCGCCCTCCCGGGCCTCGCCCGTCCGCCCAGGCTCTTCGTTGGCGTCGGCTCCCTCGAGCAGCCCGAGGGGTCCCCGGCGCGGATGGTCGACAACGCCGTCGAGCTGTCCGCCCGCTTCAGTGCCCTGGCGGGGCCGACCGGCTGGCGCTTCGCCTCCCGGGTCTTCGAGGGCGAGACCCACGCCGGCGTGGTCTGGCCGGCCATCAATCCCATGCTCGACTTCGCCCTGAAGGACGCCTGAGGTCTGCTTGCCGGACGCCGGAAGGCCTGTAGAAGACTCCCAACCCGATCGTCGATGGAGGCCGACCGTGCCTGACACCTTCCGCGCCCTGCGCGCCCACAAGACCGATGCCGGGATCGAGACCCGTCTGGAGACCCTGACAGACGCCGATCTCATGGAGGCCGACGTCACCGTGCGGGTCGAGTTCTCGACGGTGAACTTCAAGGACGGCCTGGCCCTGACCGGTCGCTCCCCCATCCTGCGCACCTTCCCCATGATCCCCGGCATCGACTTCGCGGGTGTGGTGGAGACCTCGGCCCATCCCGGTTTCGCCGCCGGCGACCGGGTGGTGCTGAACGGCTGGGGCGTAGGCGAGACCTGGCACGGTGGCTACGCCCAGAGGGCGCGGGTCAAGGGTGACTGGCTGGTCAGACTGCCCGACAGCCTGTCCACCGCCCGGGCCATGGCCATCGGCACGGCGGGCTACACGGCCATGCTCTGCGTCATGGCCCTGGAGCGCCAGGGCGTGAGCCCCGGTTCCGGGGACATCCTGGTCACGGGCGCCGCCGGCGGGGTGGGCAGCGTCTCCATCGCCCTCCTGTCGGCCCTCGGCCACCGGGTCGTGGCTTCCTCCCGCCGGGCGGAGTCCGAAGGCGACTACCTCCGGGGCCTCGGCGCAGCCGAGGTGATCGACGCCGCCGAGTTCTCGAGTCCCGCCCGCCCGGTCGGCAAGGAACGCTGGGCCGGCGTAGTGGACTCCGTGGGCAGCCACACCCTGGCCAACGCCATTTCCCAGACCCGCTACGGCGGGGCGGTGGCGGCCTGCGGCCTGGCCCAGGGCATGGATCTTCCAGGCTCCGTGGCCCCCTTCATCCTGCGCAGCGTGGTCCTCGCCGGGGTGGACAGCGTCATGCGCCCGACGCCCGACCGGATCGAGGCCTGGCGGCGGCTGGGAACCGACCTGGACCTCGCCCGGCTGGATGCCATGACCCAGGTGGCCGGCCTGTCCGACCTGCCGCGCCTGGCCGCCGACATCCTCGATGGCAAGGTCCGTGGCCGGATGGTGATCGATCCCTCGATCTAGCGGCTACTGGCGTAAGATCTTACGGTTGCCGCACTGGCCGCCGCGCCGCCAGGAGCAGCAGGCCGGCGAAGATCCCCAGGTTCTTGATGAAGTTCTGCATCTCGTGCTGCGGGTTGCCACCCGGATAGACGTTCCAGAAATCGTGCATGGAGAGGTTGATCAGCAGGGTCAGCCCGGCGAGCAGGAAGGCCGCCGTGCGGGCGTTCCAGTTCGCCATCAGCGCCAGCCCGCCACCGACCTGCAGGGGAATGGTCAGCAGCAGGAGCGGCAGGGCGAATGGAACGTTGTGGAGCTGCATATAGGCCAGCGTGCCGGCGAACCCGGCCACCTTCATCAAGCCGGGAACCACGAAGTAGAGCCCCAGCAGGACCCGACCGGTGACGTCCATCGGCCGGCTGAGCCTGTCGAGCAGCGGGTTCAGTGGGTTGTTCATGAAGGCTCCGGCTTGGTGATGGGCCTGAGCCCCGGGACACTCACCCACTGTAGCGAGATACGGGCGGGAGTTGGAAGGCTTCCATTCGCAGCCGCGATGGCGGCTCGCCGACCTCAGCCCAGGGCACCCGCCGTCAGGCCTGCCACGGCCCCGGCGGTCAGGATCAGCCGAAGCTGCGGATACCAGGCGGGAAGCCCGGGCGAGCGCAGGTCCCAGGCGAAGTGCAGCACAAGGGCAGCGGCCAGGGCGGAAAGCTGGAGGCCGGAGCGGTCGGGGGGCAGGAGGGCCAGCCCCCAGGCGACCACGCTGGGCGCCATGCTGAAGGCGACAGTCCGTGGGTCGGGCGCAGGGTCGCTGACGGCCCGGCCCCAGCGCGCACCGCCCAGGAAGGACAGGATCACCGCCGCGTAGAGACCCAGGGCCCGGTCGCTCCATCCGGACAGGTCCGGGACAGCGAAGGCCAGGACGGGGAGGCCCAGGAAGGGGATGAGGCCTGCGAGGCCCCAGGCCAGGATGGGGCGGGGGATGGGTCCTGTCCCGCCCGAGGGATCGCCCGAGGTCATCTCATCGCCTCTCGACTGGTTTCCAGGGCCCGGTCTTGTCCCGGGACCGCCAAGGTTTCAAGCCCGTCCCAGAACCGGCCGGTCTCAGGTCCAGAGCCGGTTGCGGATCCGCCGGGCCGGGAGGGGCACCGGCTGGACAGGCCGCGCCAGGACGTCCGCCTCGGCGCCCAGTCGTTCCAGCACCTCCGCGCGGTCGGCGGCCCCAAGGGCGGCGAAGGCGACCTGGAGGTCGGCCAGGCACTGTACCCGGTAGGGCGAGACCGTCAGGCGCCAGTCGACGCCGCCGCGACGGAAGCGGGCGACCTTCAGGCCCCCGGCTGCCGCCGAGGCGTTAGCGTCCAGCTCGGCCAAATGGTCCCGCGCCGCCAGCTGCAGGAGGGGATCAAGGTCCCTGGGCGCGGTCGCCGGCAGGGGGGCCGCCCCGATCCGCCCGGGGTGGGCGTTCCAGAGCCGCCCGGTCCAGGCCAGGACGGCGGGTGCCTGCTCGCGCAGGATGTCCGCCGGGGTCGGATCGCTGGAGAAGTGTCGGAACATGGACCCGAACAGACCGAAGTCGGCGGCGACAGGCCGCTCGCCGAACAGGAAGGGTCGGGTCGCAAGCACCGGCTCCAGGGCCTCCAGGACCTCAAGATAGAGGCGCGCCACCGAGGGCGCTGTCGCCCGGGTGATCCCGTCCTGGCGCAGGTAGACGCTCTGCTGGCGGCGACGGACGACCTCGGCCTTCAGGGCCAGGGGCAGGGGCAGGTCCCGCATCAGGGTGGCGGCGATGCGCCGGCTCATCAGCCGCGCGTCATCGGCAAAGGCCCAGCGGTAGTAGAGGGCCGGCCGCCACAGCCATTCGTCGAAGGCATCCTCCAGGAACAGGCTGAGGAAGGCGGCCAGGGGGGCTTCCGGCTGCAGGGCCGGGCCGGGGGCCTCGGCCTCCAGGCGCCGCAGAATGGCCGTGGTGTCCGTCAGCCACTCGCCGCCGGGGCTGCGCAGGGCGGGCATCTGCGCCACGCCGGTCGCCCGGGCGCAGGCGCGGAAGCCGGCCATGTCCATCTCGACGAACCGGAAGGGCAGGCCTCGGGCGCGGAGCCAGGCCTCGAGCTTGCCCGTGAAGTAGGAGAGCTTCAGGCCGTGAAGCTCCCAGGTCCCGTCGCTCACGCCCGCCCGCCACGCCGGCGAAGGACGCGCCAAGCCAGGTAGCCCAGGCCACCAAGGAGCAGGAGGATTCCCCCCGCCACCGTCGCCAGGAATGGCATCTGCCGGGCGATGGCGTTGGCGGCGAGCTGCTTCTGTATCGTGTAGCCCGCGGGCAGGGGCACCACGCCCACCCGCTGCTCGTAGGCTGCGTAGTCGGCCAGCATGGCCTTGAGCCGCTCGGGCTCGGCGGCGGACAGGTCCCGGGTCTCTCCGGGGTCGCCGGCCAGGTTGTAGAGCCGCCAGCCTCCGTCCCCGAGGGGGGGCATGTCGCGGACGATCTTGTAGTCCCCCCGGAACAGGGCCGAATTGCCAGAGACCTCGAGACCGAGGACCTCATCGGGTCCGCGGACGGGCTGCGTCCCGCCCCCCAGCAGGGCGCGCAGGCTGTGGCCATCCATGGCCGGCGCCTCGGGCGTCGCCCGGGCGCCGCCGAATTCCGCCAGGGTGGGAGCGACGTCGGTGACGAAGGTCAGGCCGCCGATCCGCCGTCCAGGAATGACGCCAGGCCCGGAGATGATCAGGGGTGCCCGGATGCCACCCTCCGAGGCATAGAACTTGTAGCGGCGTCCCGGCGCCGCCACCGCCTCTGCCCACTCGGGGCCGATGAAGTTCAGGCTGCCGGGTCCGCCCAGGCCCTCCAGCCGCCAGGCGTAGCCATGTGTCCGCATCCAGAGGTTCATGCTGGGCTGGTGGACCGGGTCGCTCGGCTCGGAGCCGTTGTCGGAGGTGATGACGAAGATGGTGTTGGCCAGTTCACCCCGGGCCTCGAGTCGCTGGACGAGGCGGCCCACCGCAGCGTCGGCAGCTTCGATCATGCCGGCGTAGACCTCCATGGACCGGGCGGCGATCCGCCGTTCCCTGGCGTCCAGGCTTTCCCACTCCCGGGCGTTGGGCGAGAATCCGTCGACGGCGGCGCCGGCGGGCAGCAGGCCCAGGGCCCGGGCCCGCTCGACCCTGGCCTGCCGAAGCCGCGCCCATCCGCCATCAAATCGGCCGCGGTAGCCGTCCGCGTAGGCCGCGGGCGCCTGGACCGGGATGTGTACGGCCTGGAAGGCGAGGTAGGCGAAGAAGGGCTCCCGCCCCGGTGGGGCCTCGTCGAGGTTCCGGGTCAGCCGGTCGACCAGCAGGTCCGAGGAATAGAAGCGCTTCGGCATCCGCACCGGACGCCCGTCCTCGAACCAGGGCGCATTGGTGTAGTAGGGCATGTAGGGCTTGGCGGCCCAGTTGTCCGCGCCAGAGGCGTCGAGGGCCAGGGACCGGTCGAAGCCCTGCCCGTCGGGCAGTTCGCCGGGGCCGTGCCCCAGGTGCCACTTGCCAGCCATCAGGGTCCGGTAGCCTTCGCCCTTCAGTCGCTCGGCGAGGGTCAGGACCTCGGGTTCGATCCGCAGGCGGTAGCCAGGTTGAGTCCGCATCTGGGGCGGAAGGATCTCTTCGATGGTCGCCGCCCCGGCCCGGTGGTTGTCCAGGCCGGTCAGGAGCATGGCCCGGGAGGGCGTGCACAGGGGCGAGGTG
>CAIZKE010000147.1 GCA_903933475.1 uncultured Alphaproteobacteria bacterium
CGCGATCCGCCGACCCTGATGCTGCACGGTGACGCCGACCGGGGCGTGCCCCCGGCACAGTCCGAGGCCATGAAATCAGCGCTCGACAAGGTCGGGGTCGAGAACAGGCTGACGATGTTCGCCGGCGCCGACCACGACTTCTACGTCAAGGGCGACCCAGCCAAGACCGACGCCTACGCCACCGAGGCCATGAACGCGATGGTCGCCTGGTTCGAAGGCCACCTCAGGCGGTAGGTCGGCCGCCGCGCGTTACGCCACCGAGGCCATGATCGCCGCGTTCGGCGCAATCCTGTTTTCCACGAGGCCGCACCAGGCGGCGATGACCGCATCCGATCCGCGCTCGTGCCGGATACCCAGGCTGCCCTTCAGTTCCAGGGCCATGCGCGCGGACTCCGCCTGGGCGCGGCGCATGATCTCACCCGGGCCCCAGTCGACGTCGCGCTTGGCGAACTGGGCCGGCGCGAAGAAGAAGGCGTGGGGCGTGGCTGAAGTCTCGGGCCGATAGCGGCCGGCGCCCCAATGGGTGGCACCAACGGCGCAGCTGAGCTTGAGCTGGTCGCCGAAATGCGCGTGGATGGCGCTCACGACCTCACCCGCGCCGGACATGTCCACAAAGGCGGTCGGGACCGAGGGGTCCAGGGCGCCGATGGCGTCGTAGGTGACGACCTCATCGCAGGTCCCCAGGCCCGTGACGAAGCCGACATTCCCCGGAGAGGTCAGGCCGACGACGCGGGGGCGACCGTCGCCATGCCGGGAAAGCAGGTTCGCCAGGCCCAGGCCGGTCTTGGACGAGGCGCTGCCAACCAGCACCTGCCGGGCACCGAAGACGGCGTTGTCCACCAGGTAGTCGTAGAGAACGTAGGAGGTCGAGAAGAGCGGAAAGAGCAGGCAGCGCTCGTCTTCCATGGCGGTCAGGGCGGGCGGATCGCCACCGGTGCGCTGATAGGTGTTGTAGATCGCCGGCAGGTCTGCGCGATGCGCGGCACCATCGGAAAAGCTTCGGTCCGTCGCCCCGGCGGGCCGCATCACGACGTGGCTGGCCATGGGCAGGAAGCCCCAGATTCGCTCGCCCACGGCGACCTCCGGAGCGCGGGAGGCGACGACGTCGGCGAACCCCCAGACGGGGACGATCCCCCAGGGTTCCGCGGCGGGGAAGAACCTCCAGTAGCCGATCATGTCGCCGGAGAGGGCGTAGCTGACGTTGTTCGCCGTCATGGCGAACTTGTCGATGGCCACGAGGATCTCGCCCTCCGCCAGCTCCGGCGTCTCCAGGGAAACTGTTCGCGTTTCGGAGAAGGCCGAGCGACGCACCTGAACCTGGGTGATCATTTTGTGAGTTCCTGTTGGGCGCGACGGTCGCGCAATGACAGCATGAAGAAGACGGTCCCCAGCACGACGAAGGCGGCGCTTCCGTAGTGCTCGGGCGGATGGTGGCCGCTGTGGGAGCCCTTCCCGAACCAGCCCGAATACGCGCCAAGCGCCTGCATGAGGATCGTAAGCAGCAACACCAAGGGCACAAGCGTGCGGTATCGCAGGGCGATGATCAGGATGAGGATCCCGAACGGGATCTGCATGGCCCCGTACCAGGCGAAGATCGCGATGATGGCCTCTGCGCGGGTCGAAAGGTCGACGCCGCCGATGACGCCGGCGCCGCCGTCGGGAAGGAAGTAGTGGATCAACCCCGGCACGATGGTCGTCACGGAGGACAGGGCCAGGAACCCCGCGGAGATGGGGGCCCCGCGGTATTCGGAATTGGTGCTGGGGGGGAGCAGGGTCATGGAAGCCGCCTCGTCACTTCACGTCGAGGAACGGAAGGATATGGGCGAGCAGTTCCTCCGGCGCATCCTCCTGGATGAAGTGGTTGGCCGTGGGAATGTTTTGGTGCTTCTGGCCGGCCGCGCCGGGAATGTACGCCTGCGCCCGCTTGTCCCATCCCCGGGCGACCGGATCGAGATCACCGAAGAGGGTCAGGAAGGGACGGTCGAAGGCCGCCAGCTTCGCCCAGGCCTCCCGGTTCAGCGGGGCGCCCGGATTGTCCGTCTGCACGGCGATCAGGAGCGGGAACTGGATGATCCCGGCTTCGTATTCCGATGACGGGAAGGGTGCCCGGTAGGCGGCCAGCTCCCCTTCGGTCAGCTTGCGCTGCATGCCGCCCTCGAGCATCTGCCAGGGAAACACGGTCGCCGCGCGCATCATGTCGACCCACATCTTCATGAAGTCGCTTTCGCCCTCCCCCAGGGGCAGGCCGGTATTGGCGGCGATCACCCGGGCGAAGCGTTCGGGGTGCTGGGCCGCCAGGTAGATGCCGATGGTGCCGCCCCAGTCCTGGCAGAAGAGGGTGATGTCCGTCAGGTCCATCTGGGTGAGCCACTTGCCCATCCAGTCGTAGTGCCGGGCCAGGGTGTAGTCGCTCTTCGCCGCGGGCTTGTCCGACCGCCCGCAGCCCACGAGGTCGACGGCGATCACCCGCCGACCCGTCGCCAGCAGTCCGGGGATCATGTGCCTGTAGAGGTAGGCCCAGGTCGGATTACCGTGGATCAACAGGATCGGGGGCGCGTCGCGCGGGCCTTCATCGATGCAGTGAATGCGGATGTCGGTCCCGTCCTCGTCCCGGACGGTCATGTATTGGGGCGGCCAGGGGAAGTCTGGCAGGTTCGCGAACTGAGCTTCGGGCGTACGCAGGATTTTCATGGAAAGGCTCTGGTCTGGGGGTCAGGCGGTTGCGGGGGTGAGATGTCAGCGCGGCGCAGCGGACAGCAGGAGGGCGATCTGCGCCATTGCGGCGACGAGGGCGAATGACAGGCCAACCCAGATCCTTGGACCGGCAAGGGTCATGATCATCGGACGGGTCGGGAAGTTGAACGTCTGCGGCATGGCGGCGAACTTGAACGCATGGGCGCCGCTGAAACGCGGGTTGCAGACCAGATGTGCAAGGTCCCGCCGGCTCCGATAGCGGATGTAGCCCATCATCGACCACTCCGGGACCTCCTTGAGCCCCCAGGTGTCGACCATGCCGCCGATCCGGCGCGCGGCCAGGGCCGGATGTCCGCCCCGGGCGAACAGGGCGGGCATGAACATGCGCGTATAGCCGGCCATGACCTGGCGCACCGGCCGCATCTCTCCGCTCACGGGATCCGCGACGTCAGTCTCTGACAGGCGAATGACGTTAAGCATGAAGAACTCGCGACCGTCGTCCTCCTCAAGGAAGCGCCGGATGACAGGCATTTCGTCCTGGTCACCGTGCCCGACATTGCTGGCCAGCATTTGCGCCATGAGGCTCTCGATCTCGGCCTTTGAGAGCGGACCGCGCCAATTGACGTACCAGCCCAGGAAGGCTGCGTAGCCAAGCAGGGCGAGGCCCCAAACCCAGAAACTCGCCATGGCCCGGCCCTCCGCGTCAGATGTTTCGATCGATGCCAGCAGGGCCCCGATTCGTCACATAAATTGACAGTCTTTATGCCACTATATGACGAAGCCGCATTTGGCAACGGGCGCATTCGCCCCTTGCGATCACCCGGCCAGCAGGCGGCTCACTGTTGCGATTATGGCCTGCCGGCTCTCGTCGACTGTCAGGCCCTGGGCGCGCCGCAACCGGAGCCAGCCCTCCATGGATGTCAGGAGTTCGATAGCTTGGGCCGCCTCGCGCTGCGCCTCGAGTTCCGGCAGGCATGCCCGGAGTTGGCGGCGCTGCTGTGTCGCGAACTGTGCCCTGGCGCGCTGGAGGGTTGGTGATGTGTGAAGTCGCGTTTCGCCCGAGAGGTAGTAGGCCGTGATCTGCTCGAACGTCGTCGCCCTGGCCGTGACCAGTTGCTCGATCCTCTGCGACAGTGTCCCTTCCCAGGTGGCCTGGGTCAGCAGCGGCTCCACGAGGAACCGGACCTGAGCGTTCATCGCCTCGAACAGCGACTCCATGTCCTGGAAGTGCCGAAATACCGTCCGACCGCCGACGTTCGCGTACTGCGCCACGTCCTCAGATGTCGGGCTCAGGTTCCCCGCACGAATGAGGTCGAGCAGGGCGACGACGATCTTCCCGCGGGTCACGCGGCTTCGCGCCATTCGCCCGTCCAGTTCCGGCGACGGAGCGCGCCGGACGCGGGGCGATGGAGGCGGGGACGAGTCCGAGGTCATGGGATGCGGATACGGTCTATGCATTGGCCCGGCAAGTGGGACCCCAAGCGCGGCCTGCGTGCCTGGCGGCCCGGGAGGGACTCGAACCCCCGACCTTCGCTTTAGGAAAGCGCTGCTCTATCCTGCTGAGCTACCGGGCCTGGCCGGGCGGAGCGATGCCACGGGGGCGGATCGGTGCCAAGGGCCGAGTTCGGTTTCCGTCATTGGCAGGCGTAGTCCTCGGTCCCGCAGCGCGGGGCGTCGGTCTCGGAGGCCACCACGAAGAGTTGGCTGCGGGCAATGGCGGGGGTCGTCGGCGTCCCGTCGAAGAAACCCTCCAGCACCTGTCCCTTTTTCAGGTCATCCGGCTGGAACCAGAGCACGGGCCCCGGCATGGGAACGGCACCGGGGAACCGGCACGGCGCGTCGAAGATGATCCGCGCGCCGGGACGCGCGTCGCCCCTGAAGGCCCTGAGCACCCGGCCCTCGATCAGGCAGGCCTCGGCCGAGGGCCGCAGCCGGACTTTCTGGACCTTGACCTGGAGGTGCAGGGCCGCCTCCCGCCGGGCCTGGAGGTAGGCCTGGGGCGGCAGGACGGCACTGGCGGGCCAGGCACCGACAAGGCCCACAACCAGCCCGCCAGCAGCTACGAAGCGGCGAAATTCCATCCGGTCAGGCTCCCTGAACAGCCTTTCGGGCAGCGAGGGCCGCCTTGGTGGCGTCATATCGAGCCCGGGTGATCTTGTAACGGGCATAGCAGACGGCGGCGATCAGGCCAGGGATCGTCGCCAGGATCCCGTCGACAAACACCAGGTTGAAGAGCACATCGTCAGGCACAGAGCCCGGCTTGGCCTTGGGCGGGAAGCTGATCGCCCAGAGGGCAAGGCCCGCGAGCGCCGCTCCCAGGGCCTGGTCGAACTTGGCGGCCAGGTTCCGGGTCGAGTAGAGGACACCTTCCTGACGCACGCCGTGGGCCAGTTCATTCTCGTCTGCGATGTCTGCAAGGGCGGACATGACGGTGATGCTGAGGACACTGGCCCCGGCGCTACCGACCGACGAGAAGGCGATCAGCATGGGCGTCAGGCCCGGGGTCTCTGAGCTCAGCACCCCGGTAAGGCCAAGGATCATCGGTATCGCAGGGCCGATGGAGAAAACCACGGCCCAGATGATCATGTTCAGGCGCTTGTCGAGGCGCTGGTGCATGCGGGCGGAGAACAGGAATCCCGTGCCGTAACCGACAAAGCTACCGAAGACGAACCACTTCAGCTGCTCGCTGGTCAGGCCCCAGAAGAACGTGTTCACATAGAGGTTCAGGCCGCCCCGGACCCCAATCATCATCGACAGGAAAAAGAAGGCGATAAGCAGCCACATGTAGTTGCGGTTCCCAAGCGCCTTGCTGATGTCCTTGAGGAACTCGAGGGGGCTGAAACGCGGAAGGTTCTCGGGTGCCTTCGGGAGGCGGGGAATCTGGTCGCGAGTGAACCAGGCCGAGGCCAGCAAGAGCACCATGGCGGCCAGCCCGCAGCCAACGGCGAAGGGTCCGTATGGCTCGGGGTTCAGGAGGCCCCTCGGATACTCCGGTGTGGCCTTGAAGACGAAGTGAAGGGCGAGGAAATTCATTCCCGCGCCCCCCGCCCAGGTAAAGAAGTTGTTCCAGCTCAACACCTTGGACCGCTCGATATAGTCGGTCGACAGCTCGCCTCCGAAGGCCAGGTGAGGCGTGTTGAACAGGCTGATGGAAATCCGCATGAAGCTGACGGACAGGGCGAACCACAGGAACAG
>CAIZKE010000148.1 GCA_903933475.1 uncultured Alphaproteobacteria bacterium
AGTCTGTTTTATTCCTTCACCTGGTCGGAAGACCTGGCCCGGGAGTGGCGCTGGAGCGAGAAGTACGCGCCCCAGCCCGAGATCCTGAGGTATGCCGAGCACATCGCCGACCGCTTCGGCCTGGACTCCGCCTTTCTGTTCAACACCCGGGTCGAGAGCGCGATCTTCGACGAGGCGACCGGGCGCTGGACCGTGAAGACCAACCTCGGCGACGAGGTCTCCGCCCGCTGGGTTGTCATGGCCACCGGGTGCCTGTCGGTGCCAAAATCACCTGATATTCCCGGCGCTGACAGCTTCCAGGGCGAGACCTACCTGACGGGCCTCTGGCCTCATGAGGGCGTCGATTTCGCCGGCAAGCGGGTGGCCGTGATCGGCACCGGTTCGTCGGCCATCCAGTCCATCCCGCTGATCGCCCAGCAGGCGGCCCAGGTCACCGTCTTCCAACGGACCCCCAACTTCTCCCTTCCGGCCCTCAACTCGCCCTTGGGCGACGCTGAGGTCGAGGGCTACCTAGAGGGCTTCACCGCCTACCGGGACATGCTCCGGAGCGGCCAGTCCATCTTCCCGGCACCGCCGCTGGACCTCCGCGTCCAGGGAGAGGAGCTCGAGGCCCTCAAGGGCGGGCTCTGGAACGGCATGGGCCTGATGTCCCTCTTCGCCATCCCCAACCTGATGCGCATGCCGGACCTGAACGAGGAGGTCTGCGACCATGTCCGCGACCGGGTGCGGCACATGGTCCGCGACCCCGAGGTGGCCGAGCGACTGGTTCCCCGCGGCTACGCGATCGGTGCCAAGCGTCCCTGCGTCGACACCAACTATTACGACACCTTCAACCGCGACAATGTGAGCCTCGTCGACCTGCGCGAGACCCCCATCGAGACGATCACCGAAACCGGTGTCCGAACCTCGGCGGGTGAGACGCCCTTCGACATCATCGTCTTCGCCACCGGCTTCGACGCCATGACCGGTGCCCTCCTGAAGATGGACATTCGCGGCCGTGGCGGCCGCACCCTGGGTGAGGTCTGGGCCGAGGGGCCCAAGACCTATCTGGGGCTGATGGTGGCCGGCTTCCCCAACCTCTTCACGGTGACCGGGCCGGGCAGCCCTTCGGTACTGTCGAACATGATCTCGTCCATCGAGCAGCACATCGACTGGATCAGCGGCGCGATCGGTTGGGCCGACGGTCGCCAGGTCCGGACCCTGGAGGCCGACTCTGCCGCCCAGGAGGCCTGGGTGGAACACGTCAATGCCGCTGCGGAGGGCAGCCTCTACCTGGACGCCGCCTCCTGGTACATGGGTGCCAACGTCCCGGGAAAGCCTCGGGTCTTCATGCCGTACATCGGTGAAGGCTACAAAATCCGCATCGATCAGGTGGCGGCCCGGGATTACGAAGGTTTTCGCGCGGAATAGGTTGGCCGCCGGGAGTGCGGGCCGGGGAGGGATCCTGAAGCGTCTGTTCGCGGCCGCGCTTGCGGCGGGAAGCCTGTGCGCAGGCTCCGCGCTGGCCCAGGTCGCCCTGAAGCCCGAGACGCCGAACCTGCTCTTCTGGAGCCCCAACCAGCAGGCCCGCGGGTACCTGGCGATGGAGACTGTCTACCAGACCCGGACGATCGCCGTCGGGCCCCGGATACACGCCCTTCCCCTGGCGGGCGGGACGATCGATCCGGCCTTCACCCATGCTGGAAAGACCTGGACCGTCGACGCCTACATGGAGGCCTACCGGGTCTCGGGACTCCTCGTGCTCCGGGATGGAAAGGTCCTGCTTGAGAAGTACGGACTGGGGCGCGGCCCGCAAGACCGCTGGACGTCCTTCTCCGTCGCCAAGTCCGTGACCGCCACCCTTGTCGGTGCGGCGATCCAGGACGGCAGCATCCGGAGCCTCCAGGTCCCGGTCACGGAGATCCTTCCGGAGCTGAAGGGGTCCGCCTACGACGGCGTGACCCTGCGCCAGCTCCTGATGATGAGCTCGGGTGTCCGCTGGAACGAGGACTACGGCGATCCCAATTCTGATGTGGCCAAGGGGCCAACCGAGGG
>CAIZKE010000149.1 GCA_903933475.1 uncultured Alphaproteobacteria bacterium
ACTTCCTCAAGGATCAGCTCGCCCGGTTCGAGGTGCCGCGCTACATCGACATCTCGCCGGAACCCCTGCCACGTATCGCTTCGGGCAAGATCCTCAAGCGCGGCCTGCGCGACGAGGCGGCCCGCCGTCTCGCCGCCGCCCTGAAGACCTGAAAGGCCTCTCCATGAAGCGCTTCCTCGCCGCTGCCGCCCTGGCCCTGGCCCTTCCGGGCGCTGCCCTTGCGGCCAGCCCGGAATACGCCGTCATCCACATGAGTCAGCTGGTGGACCGACCTGCAGCCGAGGTCTGGAAGAAGGTGGGCGGCTGGTGCGACCTCGGCGTCTGGATGAAGATCGACTGCAAGGTCACCCAGGGTGACGGCGGAATTGGCTCTGTCCGCTCCATCGCCGGCGGCCGGGTCACCGAGATCCTGGTGGCGCGCACCGCCCTGTCCTACGGCTACACCCAGCCCCCGGTGGAGGGACGCCCCTACGACCTCTACCACGGCTTCGTGGAAGCCCGGCCGGTCACGGCGAAGACCTCGGTGCTGGACTACACCCTGATGTACGACGTCTCCGGCCTGCCGGACGCCGCCGCCCGCAAGTCCGACATGGATCGGCGCCGGGCGATGTTCGAGGGTGCCCTGCGCAACATGAAGGCCCTGGCCGAAAGTAAGTAACCGCCGCTGACCCCCTCACCGGGCTTCGCCAGGAGCTCCCCCTTGGGGGAGCAATGGCTCTGTAATTCCTCACTCGTGGTGGGCTAGCCGTCTGCCAGCAGGGCCTGGCAGCGTCGGCGGACCTGAGCGATCCGGCTCGGCAGCCAGTCGCCGGGATCGATCTCTGGCCGTTCGTGCAGCCAGCCCAGCTGGACGAGGTCGCGCACCAGCAGGAAGTCGGGCAGCTGCGCCGCCTCGGCTTCAGGAAGATTGCGCACCTCCCGGTAGCCCGCCAGGAAGGCATCCCTTACGTTGGCGAAATCCGGCGCTGTCTGTTGGTGGGTGAGGGCGACGGCGATGTCGTACATCCGCCAGCCGAAGGCTGCGTCGTCGAAGTCGATGATGGCTAGGCTCCCCTCCCGGACCAGCAGGTTCCCGGGATGGAGATCGGCGTGGATCATGCCGAAGACGGCGGAGTCAGGGGCAGGGCGGACAGGCGGGCGTGCAGGGCGTCCCGCGCGGCCAGGACCAGGTGCCGGTCCTCCCCCGTCAGGGCCGCATGGTCCCAGAAGGGGCCCCATCGCGGCGTCGGGCCCATAAGGCCGTCGGCGTCCAGGCGGCAGCGAGCGAAGCCTTCGGGTGGGGTCCAGGTCTCGGACTGCAGGTGGGTGCGCGCCACCAGGGCCCCCAGGCGGGCGAACCAGCCAGGACGCTCGGCCGCCCGCGCCGGGTCCCAAAGGAGATCGTCCAGCACCTCGCCTTCGATCCACCGTGTCACCCCGGCCAACCGGATCTCGCCCGTCGTCTCGACTGGCTGGAGGACAAAGGCGCGGCCGTCCCGGGCGGGCAGGGGCTCGGGCGCCGCCAGCCCCGCCGCGCGCAGGGCGGCTGTCCAGACCCGCTCTGCCTCGAGTTCGGCCGCCGAATTGTAGCCCGGCCGGTGGAGGCGCAGGACCCAGTCCTCGCGGGTCATCCCGTCCGTCAGGCGGAAGGTGACGTTCTCGGAGACGGTGACGAGGGTCAGGCGGGGCTCGGCGACCGGGAAGGCCAGCGCGGCTTCGCAGGCGGCGGCAAGGAAGAGCCTCTCGGCCTCATCCCGCTCCATGCAGGGCATCCAGCGTCGCGTCGAAGGCGGGCAGGAAGGCCTCGGCGTCGGCCTGGCTGAAGACCAGGGGCGGGCGAATCTTGACCACGTTGTTGAAGGCGCCGGCGTTCGAGGTCAGGAAACCACGGTCCTTAAGACCGTTGCAGACCGCCCTGGCCCCTGCGAGGTCAGGCATACCGTCGGGCCCGACCATCTCCACCCCCAGGAAGAGGCCGCAGCCGCGGGCGTCGGCCACGCCGGGCCACCGCCCGACCCTGGTTTTCATTTCCGCCTTGAGGAAGGCCCCGACCCGACCGGCATTGGCCAGCAGGCCCAGGGCCTCGATCTCGTCCAGCACGGCGTTGCCCGCCGCCGCCTGCAGGGGACTGGAGGCGAAGGTATTGAAATAGCGGGTCTTCGAGCGGAAGGTCTCAATCAAGCTTCGGGAGGCGGTGGTCGCCGACAAGGGTACGCCATTGCCCATGGGCTTGCCCGTCACCACAATGTCCGGCGTGAAGCCGGTGACCTCATAGCCCCACCAGCGGCCGGTACGCCCGTAGCCGGCCTGGACCTCGTCGGCGATGATGAGCCCCCCCCGCGCGCGGACCCGGGCGGCGGCCTTTCCCATGAAGCCGGGCGGGATATCCGGCAGGCCTTCATTGGCCAGGATGGAGCAGACGATCAGGGCCGCAATCCCGTCGCCGGAGGCCTCCAGGGCATCCATGGCCCGGTCGAGGCCTGCCAGGTAGGCCTCGGTCAGGGCCTCGCCGGACAGGCCCGGCTCCGGTGTCCGGAAGGTCTGGGGAAAGGCAAAGCTGCGGAAGCCCTGCGACCGGTCCGAGCCCGCCGGCAGTCCGCTCATGGCGCCCACCAGCTGGGTGTTGCCGTGGTAGGTGGCGTCCGTGCAGAGGATGCCCCGACGGCCCGTGGCCATGCGCGCCATGCGCAGGGCGATCTCGTTGGCCTCGGTCCCCGAGCAGGAGAAGATCACGCTCTCGGCGAAGTCGCCGTGCAGGCCGCTCACCCGCTCGGCTAGGCGGATGATGTCTTCGTGCAGGTAGCGGGAGTGGACGTTCAGCGTCGCCTGCTGGCGCCCGACGGCCTCGGCCACCCGGGGATTGCCGTGCCCCACGCAGGGGACGTTATTGTACATGTCCACATAGCGACGCCCATCTGCATCATAGAGCCAGGCGCCTTCCCCGCGGACAATGTTCAGGGGCGTTTCGTAGAACAGGGCGGCCCCCGCGCCGAAGGCCCGGTTGCGGCGCTCCAAGAGGCCGTCAGACAACCGCGGGGCCCCCGTTGACGATGGACCAGGCCCGGGCTGCGAACCGCTGGATCGAGGGATAGGCCTCGACATACCGGTCCGACGAGGCGTTGCCGTCCAGGCCGCGCTTGTAGACGCCCTGGTTGATGGCTGCGATGCGGAACAGGGTGAAGGCCAGGTAGAAGCTCCAGTCCTTCAGGGGCGGGCGGCCTGAGGCCTCGGAATACATCTCGAACATCTCGGCCTGGGAGGGAATGCCCAGGTCGGTGAGCGTTTTCTGCGACGTCTCGCCCATCATGAAGAGGGTGGTGTAGGCGACGTCGGAATAGGGGTCCCCAAGGGTCGACAGCTCCCAGTCCAACACGGCCTCGAGCCTGGGTTCCTTTGGGTGCAGCATGCAGTTGCGGATCGAGAAGTCGCCGTGGACGATCCGCGTCTCGCTCTGCGCCGGCATGTTGGCCGGCAGCCAGGCCATCAGGTTTTCCATGTCGGCATGGTCGTCCGTCTGGGCGGCCTTGTACTGGCGCACCCAGCGGCTGATCTGGCGCTCGTAGTAGTTGCCGGGCCGCCCATAGTCGGACAGGCCGACTGCGGCGGGGTCGACCGCGTGCAGCCGGGCCAGGACTTTCAGGTAGTCGGTGAAGATCGCCCTGCGCTCGGCCGGGGCCATCCCGGGCAGGGAGGGGTCGAGGAAGATCCGGCCCTTCACCCAGTCCATCACAAAGAACTCGGAGCCGATGACCGAAGTGTCCTCGCAGTGAAGGCGCACGGTGGGCACAGGCACGCCGGAGCCCCCCAGGGCCTTGAGCACGGTGTACTCGCGGCCGACCTGGTGGGCCGAGGGCAGGAGGTCGCCGGGCGGCTTCTTGCGCACGACCCAGCTCCGGTCGTGCGACTGGATCAGGAAGGTGGGGTTGGAATGACCGCCTTCAAACTGGCGCACGGTCAGGGGGCGGCGGAAGCCCTCCAGCCGCCCGTCCAGCCAGGCCTCGAGGCGGGCCTCGTCAAACCGGTGCGCCGCGCGCACCTCGGTGATCTCGGCTTCTCCTTCGGACATCTGGGCCTCTCCTGGAACCGGACGACGGCCCGCCGGGCCGCCGTCCGCGCGTTCCGTCAGTTCCGCCAGACGACACCCGAGGTCTGGTCCTCGCCGCCGCCCTCATACTGGCGGATCTCGTTGCGCCCGACCACCAGGTGGTGGACCTCGTCCGGGCCATCGGCGATGCGCAGGGTGCGCTGGCCGGTGTACATCCGGGCGAGCGGGGTCCATTGCGAGACGCCTGTGGCGCCGTGCATCTGGATGGCCTGGTCGATGATCTGGCAGACCCGCTCGGGGACCATGGCCTTGACCATGTGAACCCAGACGCGAGCTTCGCGGTTGCCGAGGACGTCCATGGCCTTGGCCGCCTTGAGGACCATCAGGCGCATGGCCTCGATGTCGATCCGGGCCCTGGAGATGATCTCGACATTGCCGCCCAGCCAGGAGATCTTCTTGCCGAAGGCCTCGCGGGACAGGCCCCGGCGGACCATCAGGTCCAGGGCGCGCTCGGCCTGGCCGATCGAGCGCATGCAGTGGTGGATCCGGCCCGGACCGAGGCGGAGCTGGCTGATCTCGAAGCCGCGGCCCTCGCCGAGCAGCATGTTCGATTCCGGCACCCGAACGTCGGTGAAGCGGATGTGCATGTGGCCATGAGGCGCATCATCTTCGCCGAAGACGTGCATCGGGCCGAGGATGTCCACCCCGGGGGTGTCGATGGGCACCAGGATTTGCGACTGCTGGCGGCTGGGCGGTGCGTCCGGGCTGGTCTTGACCATGGTGATCATGATCTTGCAGCGCGGGTCGCCGGCGCCGGAGATGTAGAACTTCTCGCCGTTGATCACCCACTCGCCGTTCTCGAGCACGGCGCGCATACCGACATTCTTGGCGTCGGACGAGGCCCGGTCCGGCTCGGTCATGGCGAAGGCCGAGCGGATCTCGCCGGACAGCAGGGGCTTCAGCCACTTTTCCTTCTGCTCAGGCGTGCCGACGCGCTCGAGCACTTCCATGTTGCCGGTGTCCGGCGCCGAGCAGTTCATCACTTCCGAGGCGAGGGGAACCTTGCCCAGCTCCACGGCGATGTAGGCATAGTCGAGGTTGGACAGGCCCTCGCCGGTATCGGCGTCGGGCAGGAAGAAGTTCCAGAGGCCTTCCTTCTTCGCCTGGTTCTTGGCCTCCTCAAGCAATTCCAGCTGGCCAGGGGCATAGCCCCAGCGGTCAGCCCGACCCTCGCCGAGCTTGTGGAACTTCTCCGACATCGGGGCCACGGTCTCGCGCACGAAGCGCTTGACGTGCTCGTAGAGCGGCGTGGCCTTGTCGCTCATCCGCAGATCATTCAGGTCGTCATGCGGATCCAGTCCGAAGATGGCCTTGGTGGGGGTCGGGGTGATGGTGTTCATGCTCTCTGTCCTGTCTCTCTCTCGGGCCTGTCTCTCTCTGGCCTGTCATCGCATCGGTTGCCGCAGCTTGCAGCGGTAATCTGAAGAATGAGTATGTCAGGCGGATCTTATTCGCCAACCGTTTTTGAGGGTCCGCCTGGGTTCATCGGTGGTCTTCCCTCACCGCAAAGGGATGGGTGGCCTCCTCAGCGTCCGCCGCCAGGGCGCGCAGGGTGGCCGCATGGGATTCCCGGCTGATCCGGTAGCCCGAAAGCAGGGCGAGTCCGATGAGGTAAAGGATGACGATCACCGGGGCGTAGACGGCACCCATGCGTTGGATCACGTCGGCCGGCATGTCGGCGGGCGCCACCCCGGGCTGGAGCCCGATGGCATCGATGAGCAGGGCGGCGGCGAGGATTCCGAATCCGGACACCGATTTGCCCACGAAGGCGGAGGCGGCGAAGAACAGGCCCTCCGACCGTCGGCCGGTCTTCAGTTCAGCCTCCTCCACGACGTCGGCGATCATGGATGAGGCCATGGTCGAGGCGATGATGCCGCAGGTTACGCCGATGATGGAGGTCGTGAAGAGGATGCCGAAGACCGCCGGGTTCCCATTGGGCGGGAACAGGCCGGCGAGGCGCAGTAGGACCGGTCCGATCCCGATCAGCAGGGACAGGACCGCCAGCAGCATGGCGGTGTGCTTCTTGCCGAACCGGCGGGATAGCAGCGGCGCAGTGGGCAGGGCGACGAAGGCGGAGACGAAGACCCCGAGGGTGATCAACGAGATCTGGGCGGCGCTGAAACCCCAGAAGAAGGTGTTGAAATAGCCGTTCATCGACGCCGCCAGCCCGCCGGCCAGGGCGGTGGCTATGCTCGACGCCAGAAGGAAGAGGAAGGAGCGGTTGTTCAGGGTCTCGCGCACTTCCGTCAGGGTCTGGCTGAGGGTCTTCTTGCGTTTCTCCGGGGGTGCTCGAAGGGTCGGGATATGGCGATGGGTGCCGACTGCGGACACCAGGATGGCGACCAGCATGACGATGGAGGCGATCAGGCCGTACCGGGCGTAGCCCTCGGGGTTGAGCTGGCCGACGGCATGCGTCGCGTCCGGCTTCAGGAGCACACCGAAGGCCAGGGCCTGGATGGACAGGCCGCCGATCCAGGCGAAGAAGAAGCGATAGCTGAGCAGGACCGAGCGGTCGTCGTAGCCCGAGGTGAATTCCGCCGCGAGGGCTGAGGAGGGCACCTCGTAGAAGGCGATGAAGGCGCGGATCACCACCGCCAGCACGGTCAGGTAGACGAAGAGGCCCTGGGCCGACAGTTCGGGCGGGTTCCACAGGGCGGCATAGGACAGGGCCACGGGGAGGGCGGCGGCGTACATGAAGGGATGCCGGCGGCCCCAGCGCGAGCGAAGGTTGTCTGACAGGTGGCCGATCACCGGATCGATGACGGCGTCGAAGACGAGGGCGGTGAGCAGGGCCAGGGCCACCAGCTTGGCTGGTACGCCGAGCACCTGATTGTAGAACAGCATCAGCATGAAGCTGAAGCCGTTGTCCTTGACCCCGAAGGCCACGGAACCGAGGCCGTAGAAGAAGCGGGTGGAGCGATCGAGCCGCCCGTCCGC
>CAIZKE010000150.1 GCA_903933475.1 uncultured Alphaproteobacteria bacterium
CTCTGTTGCCACCTATGTGGTGCCCGCTTTGCTGCAGCCCGCTTCGCTGCAGTCTTCTGCTTCCTACGTAGCGAGACCCACGACCTCTGGGTCTGCGTCTGCAACCATGACTGGCAGCGGGGCGCTGGCGCCTACTACACCCTCATCGGCCTCCAGGTCGGGCGCACGCAGCCAGGTGCTCACGCCGTCGGGGCGGGCCTCTGGGTCCAGCCGCCAGAGCCAGCGGGCGACCAGGTCTCACACGGCTGTCGGGTCGGTGACGGCCAGCGTGTCGGTCACGGCGTCGGCTACAGCCTCCGGTGCCCTCCCCCGCTCCACCCTCCACCCTGCTTCCCTCAAACCCTCCTGCCCAACTCCGTTACACCCTGCGCCACCACAAGGATTCGACCGCCCGGCGGGAGGCGCGGTTCGCGGACCCCAAGTGGTCGGGACTTCGCTTGCACCGGGTGAAGTCACCCCGGGAGGCCGAGGCCCTGGTGGAGCGACTGGTGGCTCTAGAGGCCGAAGCGGACAAGGCATAAAAAAGCCCGGCGACCCTGAGGGGCCGCCGGGCGATTTCATCCGGGCCAGAAGCCCGCATAGACTACTTCTTGATGCCGTCCTTGGCCTCTTCGGCCGTCTTGGAAACGGCACTGCCCGCCGCCTGGACGTCCTTGCCGACGCCAGAGAAGGTATTGCAGCCGGCAATGGCGAGGGTCGCCGCGGCGGCCGCGAGGATGAGAATCTTACGCATTTTGGACATCCTTTGGGTGAGCCAGAAAGTGAGAGGACAATCTAAGCTAACATTTCGGTTAACGAAAGGCTGATCCTGCGCCTAGGCCGGGCGGAAGACCGGCGCCGGGGGGCCGCCCTCCGTGGGCTGGAAGCGCACCTTCACCCTCTGGCCGATCCGTAAGGAATCCGGGTCGCAGTCCACGAAGTTGGTCAGCACCGCCGGGCCCTCGTCGAGGGTGACATAGCCGATCACGTAAGGACCCGTGGGCGAACGCCGCATGATGGAGAAGGTGTAGATCTCACCCTCGCCGGGGCTCTCTTCCCAGACGGTATCGTCCGAGGCGCAGAAGGGGCAGAAGGCGCGGGGATACCAGTGCGCCTTGCCACACGCCGTGCAGCGCTTGATCAGGAACCGGCCCTCGGCGGCGGCGTCCCAGAAGGGCTGGCTCTCGACGGTGACCGCGGGCGCCGGGATGACCCGGCCGGCGGGTTTGGCTTCAGCTTCGCTCATCTTCCTACTCCCGCTCGAGGATGACCGTGGCCGCGCCGTGGCGCGTGCCCAGGGATCCGCCCGTGCCGTGGGCCAGGGCCAGGTCGCAGTTGGCCACCTGGACCCTGGGGTGGGCCTCGCCGCGGAGCTGTCGCACCGCCTCGATGACCTTGGTGATGCCGCCCCGGTTGGTGGGGTGGTTGTTGCACAGGCCGCCGCCGTCGGTGTTGAAGGGCAGCTTGCCGACGCCCGAGATCAGGTTGCCGTCGGCCACGAAGCGGCCGCCCTGGCCCTTGGCGCAGAAGCCCAGGTCCTCGATCTGCATCAGCACAGTGATGGTGAAGCTGTCGTAGATGGAGGCGTACTTGATGTCGGCGGGGGTGACGCCGGCCTCCGCGAAGGCCCGGGGGCCGGACCAGACGGCACCGGAATAGGTGAGGTCCAGGCCATGGCCGCCGCTGGGGCCCTTGGGCGCCTCGCCGGAGCCGATCACCTTGATCCTTGGCCGGTTCAGGCTGCGGGCCACCTCGGGCGAGGTGACGACCAGGGCGCCGCCGCCGTCCGTGACGACGCAGCAGTCCAGCAGGTGCAGGGGGTCGGAGATCATCCGCGAATTGACCACGTCCTCCACCGTGACCACGTCCTTCAGGAAGGCGTGTTCGTTCCACTGGGCGTGATGGCTGGCCGCCACCTTGATCCAGGCCAGCTGCTCGGAGGTGGTGCCGTAGTCGTGCATGTGGCGCATGGCGCACATGCCGTAGGTGTTGTGCGTCGAGCCGCCGTAGATGTTCTCGAAGCCGGCCTCGGGGGCCCCGTCGGACAGCTGGCCGGGGCGCGCGCCGCCGCCGGGACGGCCGCCCTGCCCCTGGCGCGGACGCCCGGCCAGGGTGATCAGGGCCACCTGGCACTTGCCGGCGGCGATGGCCTGGACCGCGTGGCCCACGTGCAGGATGTAGGAGGAGCCACCGGTCTCTGTGGAGTCCAGGTGGCGAACATTGCGCAGGCCCATATAGTCGACCATGGACATGCCGCCAAAGCCCGGCGCATCGCCAGCGCAGAAATAGCCGTCCACGTCGTCGAAGGCGAGGCCGGCATCGGCCAGGGCACTCCGGGCGCTCTCGAAGTGCAGCTGGGCGGTGGTCTTGTCGGGGGCATCGCGGGTGGGATGCTCCCACGCCCCCATGATGTAGGCCTTACCTTTCAGGCTCATGATCCTCCCCCTTCCGGCACGCTTCCGCCGTTTGATGGGCAGGGCTTAACGCGCTCGGCCCGGCTGGGATAGCCCCGAGGCGGGCGCGCCCTGCTGGGGCAGAGTTGGAGCGGCGAAGGGCTCCTCCAAGGGGGAGCTCCGGGCGAAGCCGGGTGAGGGGTTCAACGGCCCCTCAGCTGACCCCCTTCAGCCCGCTGCGCGGTCCACCTCCCCCTGGGGGAGGAATTAGGGAGCCCATTGCTCCCCATCAGGGGGAGCTGTCGGCAAAGCCGACTGAGGGGGTCAAGGGCGGCTCGGCTGAACCCCTCCGGCCCGGGTGAGGAACTGGAGCACGGCCATAACCGGCGCGGATAGGGCTCTTGCCAATTGACCAATATCGGACAGCGCTCGCCGGGCGCAGGGTGCAGGCTGGTCTTGCAACCACAACAGGACATCCGATGGCTCTCCTCCGAAACCTGATACTGGCGGCCGTGGTCGCTGGAACAGCGACGCCCCTGGCCGCCCAGGCGGCTACGCCCGCGAAACCGGCCAAGGCTGTGGCGGCTCCCGCCCCGGCTGCGAAACCGGCGCTGGATCCCGACGCCGCCGCCGCCCTCGACCGCATGGGCGCCTACCTGCGCACCCTGAAGAACTTCGACATCCATGTCGAAAGCAGCTCCGACACCATCCTGAACAACGGCCAGCGCATCCAGCTGGACCGGACGGTGGACTACGCCGTCCAGATGCCGAACCGCCTCACCGCCCGGCTCGAGGGCCCGCAGGGGGTCGTCAACGCCACCTACGACGGTGCCGCCTTCACGGTGGCCGGCCAGGACGGCTACTACGCCCAGGCGCCCATGACCGGCTCGATCGGCAACCTGCTGAGCAAGGCCTACACCGCCTACGGCATCGACTTCCCCCTGCAGGACCTGTTCCGCTGGGGCGACGCCTCTTCGGTCACGGACAAGCCGACCGAAGGCTTCAAGGTGGGTTCGGCCAAGGTGGGCGGCGTCATGACCGACCACTACGCCTTCCGCCAGCCGGGCGTCGACTTCCAGATCTGGATCGACCAGGGCGACAAGCCCCTGCCCCGCAAGATGGTCATCACGTCCCTGGAAGACGCGGCCCAGCCCCAGTACACGGCCCTGGTCAACTGGAAGCTGAACCCGGGTCGCACCGACAGCCAGTTCACCTTCAAGCCCGCGCCCGGCGCGAAGCAGATCCGGTTCCGCAGCGAACCGGCTGCGAAGTGAGGAGACCCAACATGCGCATCCGATCCCTTCACCTTCTGGCGCCGGCCATGGCCCTGGCGATCATGATCCCGGCAGAAGCCCTGTCTCAGGCAAGAGCGGGTGCCGCTCGCGGCAATGCGCCCGTCGCCCGCGCCGCCGTCAACCCCGGCCCGGCTCAGCGCGCCCAAGGCCCCCGGGACGTCCGGTCGTCGGCTCAGAGAAGCGTCAACCCCCAGGGCCGCGGCAATGTGAACGGCAGCAATGTCAATGTTGGCAGCGGCGGCAACACCGTGGTGGTCAACAACGGCCGGCCCATGGACCAGCGCCGCTATGGCGCCCCGCCTCCCGGCTACCGCTCCGGCGGCTACTATTACGGCGGCGGCTACTACTATGACGACGACGACAACGAGTTCCTGGAGTTCTTCGGCAAGGCCGCCGTTGTGACCGCCGGAGCCGCCATCGTCGGCTCCATCGTCACTACCAAGCCCACCGAAAGCAACGGCAGCGACTGCCAGGAGCAGATGTCGGGCGGACAGGTCTACCTGTACTGCAACGGCAAGTACTACCAGCCGGTCCAGACCGGCAGCGGTACCGGCTACCAGGTGGTCAACCCTCCGCCGAAGTAGGCGGGGCGCACCGGCGGAGGTTGGGCGCAAAGGACTGGCTGCGGGCCGGGTCGTGGGGCATGTATCCGCGAACCGGCCCGACCCGGCCGAACTGGAGACGCCCCATGACGACCCTCGCCGATCTCTGCGACGCCCATGAGGACGTGATCGAGGTCTGCCACGTCGCCTTCCGCGACTTCGGCGGCCGCGCGGCCTTTTCCGGCCCGATCCGTACCGTGCGCTGCTTCGAGGACAACGCCCTGGTCAAACAGGCCCTGTCCGAGCCCGGCGAGGGCGCGGTGCTGGTGGTGGACGGCGGCGGCTCCCTGCGCCGGTCCCTGCTGGGCGACAACCTGGCCGCCGACGCCGTGAAGAACGGCTGGGCCGGGGTGGTGGTGTTCGGCGCCGTGCGCGACACCGCCGAGCTGGCCGACATGGACATCGGCATCAAGGCCCTGGGCACCTGCCCCATGCGCACGCTCAAGCGCGGCGAGGGCCTGCGCGACGCCCCCGTCGCCTTCGGCGGCGTGGTCTTCGTGCCCGGCGACCTCCTCCACGCCGACCCCGACGGCCTGGCCGTGCTGCCGGTGGACGAGGAAGACGGCTAGACCCCCCGCCCTTGGCGCGCGCGGGCTTGCCTCCGCCGGGCGCCCTCGCTAGGTTCCGCCCTCGCCCTCACCGGCCCCTTTTCGGGTGCCGTTCCTCGTCGGAGAGGTGGCTGAGTGGTCGAAAGCACCGCACTCGAAATGCGGCGTACCTTTACCGGTACCGTGGGTTCGAATCCCACCCTCTCCGCCAACGCACCGAGTTGCGAAACAAACTGTCTCCCGCAACGATGCACTTGACCCGCCCATCGGGCGATGTTTATTGTCCGAAATGACAAGATATTACTGAGGAGCCTCAGGGATGGCAAGGCCCAGGATCGGCGCAGAGAGGCGAGAGGAGATTCTCGTAGCATTCGAGGCCTGCGTTGCTCGCAAAGGTCTGGCCAAAACGACTCTCGTCGACGTTGCAGAACAGGCCGGGCAACCGCGGCCACTGGTTCGCTACTTTATCGGCAACCGAGATGCGATGGTAACTGCGTTGATCGACCGGTTGCTGGAACGTGGAGAGGCCCAGTTCCGGCGGTTGCCAATTGGCAGCACCGCCGAGCAGGCGATCGACTTCGTCCTTGACCAAGTATTTGCCGATGAGACGGCGAACATCGTGATCATGGAGTTGTGGCACCTGTCGCTGCGTGATGCCTCGCTTCGCGCGCGACTGGCTGCGATCTACGAGCGGGTGATCCTTGAGATTGCGGCGCTGATCGACGGCCCTCATCCGCATGACCGAGCGTTCTGCGCGGTTGCGCTTGCCCTCGGCGCAGCTTTCTTTCGGCACCTTGGACTGGCTGTGCCGAACCCTGCCAATGTTCACGGAGCCTCGCATCGGTTGCTGCGCTCTGATTTTTCCGCTGCTGACAGGATTTTGAGCGCATGACGCAAACAACCATGGTCGAGCTCGGCCTGTTCACAGGTAAGCCACAACACGGCAATTTTGGCCGGTTCAAGGACATGCTGCCGGTATCGCAGATGGCGGCATCGACCGCACCACACCAGTTCACCGATGGCCAGACCTTGGCCCTGCCACAGAAGTACAGCTTTGCTGGTGAAGAGAAGTCCACCGACACCTTCCTGTCGGAAACTGACACGTCCTGCGTGTTGGTGCTGAAGCACGGCATGGTGGTGCAAGAGCTTTACCGCCTTAGCGGCGGGCGTCAGGTTCAGTGGATCAGTTGGTCGGTCGCAAAAAGCTTCGTCTCAGCACTGGTCGGGATTGCGGTGTCCGAAGGCGCTATCCAAAGCATCGATGACGCAATCAGTGATTACATCGTCGTCGAGCCAGGTTCCGCCTATGACGGGGTAAGCATCCGCGATGTGCTGCAGATGTCGTCTGGCGCGCGCTGGAACGAGGACTATGCCGACGCCACATCAGATGTTCACCGGCTTGGCGCGACCATGGCCGGAGCGATGTCACTCGACACATTTGTTGCGACCATGGTGGCGGAGTCAAAGCCGGGCACGGTGTGCCGGTATAACAGTGGCGATACGCAAGCGCTTGGAGCGCTGCTGGTCCATGCGACGGGCCGATCACTTACCGATTTCATGCGCGAAAAGCTGGTGGAGCCGTTGGGATTCGAGTCCGACGCTTACTGGCTGGTCGACGGGACTGGCATGGAGATGGCGTTCGCGGGTCTCAACATGACCGCGCGCGATTTTGCCAAGCTGGGCGAGCTCTATCGCAACAAGGGGCAGTGGAACGGGCGTCAGATCGTGCCGGAGGAGTGGGTCATCACCTCGGTTAGTGCCGATGCGCCGCACCTGCAACCGGGTCAGCCGATCCTCGCGGATCATCCGCTCGATCTTGGCTATGGCTATCAATGGTGGCTGCCCAATGGCGATCGCGGCGAGTTCAGCGCGATCGGGATCTACAACCAGCTGATTTATGTCGATCCGTCGCGCGGCGTGACCATCGTCAAGCTATCAGCCAATCCGGCCTATGGCACCACCATGGACGAAAGCACTAATCGCGAGATGGAGAACATTGCTCTCCTGCGCGCCATCGCCGCTGCAACCGAGGCACAGTAGAGGCAAGCTCCCTAGCATCTGGACCCGTATGAGTAGTGTAGAGGAATGTCGGCTTTCACAATTCCAGCGCGTTAAACCGGACAGGCAGCAGGCGGCCCACAAGCTGCCATTCAGGGGTTGCGATATACGTGCCTGAAAGGGCGTTGGAACCTGAACCACTGATTTTTGCAGATTTTTTGGATCCCCTGCCAATCAGGAAGTGTTTCTCACTTTGGATGA
>CAIZKE010000151.1 GCA_903933475.1 uncultured Alphaproteobacteria bacterium
ACGTCTGCCCGGACTGCGGCGACACGGCCCTCGTACGAAAAGGTGCAGACCTCATCTGCGACACCTGCGGCGTCCGCGCCGAGGGTGACCTCACCGGCTGACGGCTCTGCATCCACGGAGTAGGATTCTGTTTTGGTCCGATAACCGTTTCCGGCCGATCGGAACATGATCTCGCGGATAGCTTCTGACGCCTGGCGCCCGCCTAGCCGCGGCCCGACTGCAGAAGTCGCCGCTTGGGCGTCAGGTTTGCGGACGGTCTGACACCCAGACCCCGTCTGCTTAGAGCGTCGTCTGTATTTTGAAGCCCTGGAGTTCAATGGGACTCCAGGCGAAAGCCTTCGCCGCCACCGCCGGGACTCCCAGAACTCGCAGCACCATTTCGGAAACCTTCGAGGCGGCTTCTGGGCCAGTATCCCCCCGGAGGCGCGCGGCAAGGGCCGCCAAGATCATGGATAGGATCGTATCCATGGTGAACGCGTCTATCTCCAGGTCGAACAAGCCCTGACGCACGCCGAGCGCAAGATCGGTGCGCAGATAGCTCTCGACCTGGCGATGGACTTCCGGCGCGTACCCGGCCGATCGGATCAACACCCAGCCCCATTGCGGTTGGCCGCAGGCAATTTCGATGAACTGTCGAGTCGCGCAACTAAACCGTTCGGCTGCGTTGTCGATGTGGGTCATCGCCCCGTCAATCTGGCGGGCGATATCGTAGGCAACTTTGAAGGCTACCTCGGCCGCGATGGCGTCCTTGTCCTTGAAATGCACATAGAAAGTGCCGTTGACCACGTCAGCCCGACGGGCAATTTCGTTTACGGACGCCGCCTCAAAGCCGTCGCGCGCGAACACCTCCACAGCCGCATCCATAAGGCGCGCGCGCGTTCTCACGCTCTTTCGCTGGTTGCGCGCCTGATGAGTGAATGGACCCTCGCCGGACATCTCGACCTAACTCCAACTTACGGGAGGCTAGCCTGATTTCCAATAATTGACAAAGGTCCCAAAAAACGCGACGACAGGATCAACGCACGGCGGTTAGCGGCTTGGCGGAGAGGCTAGGGACATGAGCACTCAACCGATCATCAGGGTTCGCGATGTGGCGTTCCCGCGCCTGCAGGTTCCCGACCTGGACCAGATGGAGTCCTTTCTCATGGACTTCGGCATGGTCCGTGCGGAGCGCCGCTCTGATGTGCTCTACATGCGCAGCGCCGGGACCGCGCCCTATGTTCACGTGACCCATCAGGGTGAACCCGCCTTTCTCGGCTTCGCATTCAGCGTCGGCAGCCGGGCGGATCTCGACAGCCTCGCCGCCAGCCCGGGGTTCACGCCGGTGGAGGCGATTGACGCGCCCGGTGGGGGCTGGAAGACCTCGACCGTGGATACCGTCGGCCATGTGGTCGAGGCGGTGTTCGGGTTCGAGCCGGTGACGCCGCTTTCCGATCTGTCGCCACGCCCCCTGAACATGGGCGAAACCTTCCAGCGCATTGGCGCGACCCAGCGGATCAAGTCCGGTCCGAGCCGCATCAAGCGGTTTGGTCACCTGGCGATGAATGTGCCGGACCCGGTGGCGGCTCTGGCCTGGTACCACGCGCGCTTCGGGTTGATCGCTTCGGATCGGGTCAATCTGGCCCCTGGCATGCCGGTGGCGATCTTTACCCGCTGCGACAAGGGTGCGGAGCCGGCGGATCATCACTCCATCCTCTTTGCCAGCAACATGTCCTCAGGCGGTGTATCCGGACTCAACCACCTGTCCTGGGAGGTCTGCGACATCGACGATGTACAGGCCGGGCGGGAGCATCTGGCCGCCAAGGGCCGGAGCCATGAATGGGGCGTGGGGCGCCATCTGCTGGGCAGCCAGGTCTTTGACTACTGGCGCGACCCCTGGGGACATATTCACGAGCACTGGACAGATGGGGACCAGTTTGACGCCTCTGCGCCGACGGGTGACCATTCCATCGATATGGGCGCGGTGAGTCAGTGGGGCCCGAACATGCCCTCAAGCTTTGGCCGCACCATCCCCCCCATACCGCGCTCGAAGTCTGCATGAGTCCCCAGATGAACGAGATCGAGACGACGGTCCTCATCGTCGGCGGGGGGCCTGTCGGCCTTCTGGGCGCCCAGCTTCTGGCGCGCCGTGGCATCAAGGTTCTGGTTGCCGAAAAGTATCCGCAGCGCGTGGATTCCCCCAAGGCTCACGCCCTCAATCCAAGATCTCTTGAGATCTGCGCAGCGGCGGGGCTACCCATGGAGGACATCCACGCCGTCGCCACCTGTCGGGACGATGGGGGCTACGTCTGGATGATGGAGACCCTCAGCGCGCCGCCGATCGGCAGCATTGCGTATGAACGCCAGGACGACGCTGTGCGTGCTGTCACGCCCTGGCCCCTCATCAATATAGCTCAGCCGCAGTTTGAGGAGGTTCTGGAGCGCGCGGTCCTCGCCCAGCCTGGCGTTACCCTCCTTCGAGGCCGGGAATGGCGGAACAGCCTGCAACTGACCGACGGCGTGACATCCTCACTTCAGGATCGCGCCACCGGCGAGGTGCTGAAGGTCCGTAGCCGCTATGTCATCGCCTGTGACGGGGCGGGCAGCACCGTGCGCGAAAGTCTGGGCATCGCCATGGACGGGCCGGAAGGCCTCGCCAACTTCATGACCATTCATTTCGAGGCCAACCTGCGGTCCATCCTCGGGGACAAGCTTGGAATCCTCTATTTTCTCTTCGGGCCCGGCCTGAACGGCACCCTGATCGCCTATGATATGGAAAAGACTTGGGTGCTGATGCACCCCTGTGGTCCGGATTCGACCCCGGAAGACTTCGACGAGGCCACCTGCCGGGCCGCCGTCGCCGCCGCGGTCGGCGCGCCAGTGCCGGATCTCCAGATCAAGGGGGTCAAGGGCTGGAAGATGTCGGCCCAGATAGCCCGGACCTATCGCGACGGCATGGTGTTCCTGGCCGGAGACGCCGGTCACCGCTTCCCCCCCACGGGCGGGCTCGGAATGAACACCGGGATTGGCGACATCGACAATCTGGCCTGGAAGATCGCGGCGGTGGAAGCCGGCTGGGCGGGGACGGCGCTGCTGGAGACCTACGAGTCGGAGCGCCGCATTATCGCCCAGACCAATATGGGCCAGAGCCTGGCCAACACCTTCCGTTTGGGAAGCCTGTTCGAGGCCCTGGGCTATGGCGCGGACCGAACCGTTGACGAGGCGACCTATCGCACCCGCCTGGCGGACCCGGAGTCACGGACCCGGATCGATGAGGCGGTCGCCTTCCAAAAGGATCACTTCGACAGCCTGCGCCTGCAACTCGGCTTTGCCTATGGGGACGCCCTAAGGGATGACGACACGCTGCCGATCAGCCAGTTCACCCCCAAATGCGTGGTTGGCGCACGCCTGCCGCATGTGGAACTGGCCGATGGACGCTCGACTCTTGATCTTGTCGATCCCAATGGACTGACCCTGATCGCCGCGGCGGAGTCGGGGGACCTGACGAGCCTGGCCGACGGCCTGCGAGCGCCGTCGGTCCAGTGGACGGAAGGCGCAGATTTCGCGGTGTCCGGGGAGGCCTGGTCGGTCCGCATGGGTCTTGAGCCTCAGAGTGCGGTGCTCGTGCGCCCCGACGGCCATATCCTGGCCATCATGACCCGCAGCGGCGCCGACGAGGCCCGGCGATTGGCGGAGACCCTTTCCGCCTACCTTGGCGCCCCGGTGGATGCCATTTTGACAGGAACCGCGTGATGGATCTCGGTTTGAACGATAAGCGCGCCCTGGTCTGCGCGTCCTCCCAGGGGCTGGGTTTTGCCTGCGCTTTCGCCCTGTCCCGGGAGGGCGCGCAGGTGGTGATCAACGGTCGAGACCCCGAAAAGCTCGCGGCGGCCCGCGATCGAATCGCCGGAGAGACAGGCGGCGAGGTCGAAGCGGTCGCTGCGGATCTTGAAACGCTTGAGGGTCGTAAGACCCTGCTGGACGCGGCCGGCGCTGTGGACATTCTGGTCAACAACAATGCCGGCCCGCCTCCGGGCCAGTTCCAGGGCTGGGATGAGTCCGCCTGGCTCGGGGCGATCGACGCCAACATGCTGCCGGCGCTGATGCTGATCCGGGGCCTCATGCCCGGAATGAGGACCCGCAAGTTCGGCCGCATCGTCAACATCACCAGCGCGATGGTAAAGTCACCGCGGGGTCCAATGGGCCTGTCCACCGCAGCGCGGGCCGCGCTCACCGCCGCCTGCAAGGCCATCGCGCCCGAGGTGGCGGCCGACAACGTCACGATCAACAACATGTTGCCCGAACGCTTCGACACCGAGCGCCAGCAACAGATGGCCCGGTTGATGATGGGGATGAGGGGCATCACCTACGACGAGGCCCGGGCGGAAATCGCCAGCTCCATCGCAGCCAAGCGGTTTGGACGCCCGGAGGAATTCGGCGACGCCTGCGCTTTTCTCTGCAGCGCCCAGGCCGGATTCATCTCCGGCCAGAACCTGCAACTGGACGGTGGCTCCTATCACGGCCTGATCTGAGCCTACATCAAGGGACCTGACATCATGCGACTTGCGACCTTCCAGCCGCTCGACCAGGACGCGTCCGAGATCGGCGCCGTCATCGAGGGTGACCGCATCGTGCGGTTCAACCGCGCCCGTCCCGGAATGGCCCAGGACATGATCGACCTGATCACACGGTGGGCAGACCTTGAGGGGGAGGCCCGTCAGCTGGCCGCCGCCGCCGCCGAGACCCTGCCCCGCGATCGGCTCCGACTGCTGGCACCCGTTCCGCGGCCCGAGAAGATCATGGCGATCGGCCTCAACTATGCGGATCACATCGCCGAGACCGGCCAGGAGACGCCGAAGTCCCAGATCTGGTTTTCCAAACAGTTGAACGCCGTGGCGGGCCCGTTCGACCCGGTGCAGATTCCCAAGGCGTCGGCCTTCGTCGACTACGAGGGCGAGATGGTCGCGGTGGTGGGCGTTCGTGGCCGTCACATCTCGCGTGACGCCGCACCGGCCGCGATCTTCGGCTGGTGCGTGGGTAACGACGTCTCCGAACGCGCCTGGCAGAACCGCAGCAGCCAGTGGGTGCTGGGCAAGTCGTTTGATACCCACGCGCCCTTCGGCCCCTGGATCACCACGGCGGATGAGATCGCCGACCCCCATGCGCTGAATCTGCGCACCCTGGTGAACGGCGAGATCCGGCAAAACTCCAACACCCGCCACCTTGTGTTTGATGTCTGGGCCCAGATCGCAGAGCTATCGCAGGCCATGACCCTGGAACCCGGGGACATCATCTATACCGGAACGCCCGGCGGCGTCGGCGTGGCCATGCGGCCGCCGGTCGCCCTACGCGCCGGAGACCGCGTACGGGTGGAGGTCGATGGGCTGGGTTACATGGAGAATGGGTTTGAGCCGGAGGCCTGATCCGGACCAAGGGGCCGACAGCGATAACAAATCGGCGTGAATTCGGGGCGGGTCTCTAATGTCAGGTTCTGTCCCCTAGCGAGCACCCAGGCGGACCAGCACGGCCCCGGGGGATTCCCAGGTCGGCGATCACGGGTTTCGGGTCGCGCTCGCCGGCTGGCGGCTCTGCATCAATTGAGCCAGATCACGTCGCGGCCGCTTGGGGGTTCTACCCGTGAGCAGACCTTCCCGCTTCCGCTGGGTAAAACTCAAGGTTGCGCCGGTCCGCTGTGCGCCAGGCGTCACTCCTGGACAGCCCCTTGTGTCACCTCTTGGGCGTCAGCTTCACCAGCTTCCCGTCGGAGCCGCGCAGGCCATCGGTGAGAAGATAGATTGAGCCGTCAGGCCCCTCCTCCGGCTCGCGAATGCGCGAACCCAGCGCGAACTGGTCGCCCTTCGTAGCCTCGGGTCCGTTGACATCGACCCTGACCAGACTCCGACTGGACAGACCGCCGATGAAGAGATCGCCGCGCCACTGCGGCCAGAGCTTGCCGGAATAGACCATCATCCCCCCGGGCGATATGGCGGGATTCCACCAGACCTTCGGCGCCTCAAAGCCGTCGCCAGGGCGATGATCCGGGATCGCCGCCCCATTGGTCGGCGGGCGCGGGTAGTTGTCGCCATTGGAGACGATTGGCCATCCGTAGTTGCGGCCGGGCAGGATCAGATTGACCTCGTCCCCGCCCAGAGGGCCCATCTCCTGCTCCCACAGGTTGCCGTTTGCGTCGAATGCCAGGCCGAGGAGGTTGCGGTGGCCATAGGTCCAGATGGCGGGATCACCGCCGCGCGCCGCCAGGGGATTGCCAGCTGCCGGCGTGCCGTCGTCGTTGAGGCGCAGAACCTTGCCTGAGAGGATTTTGATATCCTGCGGCTCCGTGCGCTGGAAACCGTCCCACTGCTGGCGATCACCGACGGTGAAAAACAGCTTGCCCTCGGGCGAGAATGCGATGCGGCCGGAATAGTGGCCCGTCTTGGCGTCATACTTGGGGCCGCGGAAAAGCGTCTGCACGTTGCGTAGCGACGGGGCGTCTCCGTCGTTGAACACGCCGCGCGCGAGGACCACGCTGGTGTCCTTCCCGGCGGCTTCCGAATAGCTGAGGTAAACCATCCGGTTCTTGGCGAACCGGGGGTGAAGCACGACATCCATCAGCCCGCCCTGTCCCTGGGACATCACGGCGGGGGCGCCGGTCACGGTCTTCCGCTGTTTGCCGTCTGCTGAGAGCATTAACAGCTGGCCAGCCTTCTCGGTGATCAACATGCGGCCGTCGGGCAGGAAGGTCATGGCCCAGGGCTGGTCGAGGTCGGCGATTTCCTCGATCCGGAACGGCGCGTTGGGTGGGGCTGAGGGCTCTGTCATGGCCGCGACGGCGGCGACGGCCCCGCCGGTCAGCACCAATGCGCCGGCGAGCGCAATCGCCCACGGACGAGGAGAACGGTCCGGCTTGTTCGTAACAGTCGAGGTCGGCTTGATCATGGGCGGTCACCTGTCGAGGGGTTAAGATCGTGGCCCGCCGCGGATACTGCCGTGCGCATCTCGCTAATCGACGACCCTGTCTTCGCTTCGATGTTTCTGAGCGGGTTCGCTCTGGCCTGTTCCGGATCGCTCACGACGGCTCCAATTTTGCTCTCCACCCCGGACATTGAATTAGCTGCACGCGGCTGACAATGTCCGCAATGCGTCGAATTTCACCGTTGGCTCAGTGCCCGCAAGCGGACCCTCACCAAGCCGGCCCCAACGGGTCTCCAAAGTCAGGTTCTCCCCACTAGCGAGCACCCAGGCGGACCAGTACGGCCCTTGGGATTCCCAGGTCGGCGATCACCGGTTTCTGGTCGCGCATGCCGCAGGCTTCCCGCTGGATAAACAGGGCCCAGACCGCCTCGGCCGCCGCCTTCAGGAGCGCCTCCCGACCCTCCGAGGCCAGGCTGGCCTCATCGTTCAGCCGGGCCAGGGCAGCCTCCGCACGGGCCCCCGCGCGGCCGAGGGCGGCCGCGGCTTCGGAGACCAGCTCGGCCTCGAGGACGCTGAAGCCGGTCTCGCGGGCGAGGCGCGTCGAGGTCCCGAGATCCGGAAGGCGCAGGCTCATCAGGTCGGCTCCGCATCGGCAATCCTGGCAGAGTTACAGCATTTTAAGTGGCGCGCCACCGGGGTGGCGGTCATAGGCATCCCCATGTTCTCGGATGTGCTTGGTGTCGTTTTCAGAAGGCTTTGCCCGGTCCTCGCCGGCGGCCTCCTCGTGGCGCCCATGGCGGCCCAGGCCCTGACCGTGGTTCCCGAGCGGGACATCCCCCGGATGGTCAGCTTCGGCGGTGCCTGCGTCAGATGCGACCTTTCGGGCCGGCAGCTTTCGGGGGCCCGATTCCTGGGGGCGGATTTCTCGGGGTCAGTCCTGATCGGCGCCGATCTCAGGGACGCCA
>CAIZKE010000152.1 GCA_903933475.1 uncultured Alphaproteobacteria bacterium
ACTGTGCGGCGTCGAAGGCGGCTTCGGCGGAAGAGGTCAAAGTTCAGACTTTCAGAAACTGCGGCGTAATTCCGCCGGAACAAGGAGCAATGGGAGCAGCTTGCCCGTGGCGGATGGGGCGGGGCAAGCTCCGAATGCGGTCATCCGAACCCGTAGGGCCTGTAGGGACCCAGGATCAGCTGCTCGAACACGCCCATGCCGCGCACGGGCGCCTCGCCCGGCAGGGTGAGGGTGACGTGAGACAGGGCCTGGATGTGGAGGTTCTCGGGGCGCAGGAAGTCTACGCCCGAAAGCGCGATGTCCTCGCGCTCCACGGCGAGCTCGCCCTTGTAGCCGCCGTGCCGCCACTCGGGATGGCCATAGCCAATGCCCCGCATGAGGAAGGTCAGGAAGGGCTGGAAGGCCACCTTGGCCGCCCCCTGGGCGAGGGGGATGCTGAGGGTGGCGCTGGCGATGTGCCGGGTCCCCGGGATCATCACCACGTCCTCCATGGCGGCCTCGCCGGTGTGCCGCCCGCCCCCGGGGCCCGCCCCATCGGGCGCGATCACCGCACGGGTGTTCCAGGGCGCGCCGTCAGGATCGGCGTTGACGTGGAAGAAGACGCTGCGGTCCTCGAAGTTCAGCGGGGTCCACTGCCAGAAGAAGCTGGGGATCCGGTTGGGGACGGCGGGCTGGGGATCGGGGGCCCCGATCGGCCGGATGCCCCAGGAACGGTCCCGCGTGCCGACCGAGCCGGATGCGAGGACCCGGCGCACGCCGTCTACCTCAATCCATCCCGACACCCTGACGTTCACGGTCAGCCGGGTGTAGTCCATGAAGGCCCGGGGCCCGTTCCGGTAGACGAACCGGGGCTCCTCGATCGGGAAGGACCGGCCTTCGAAGGTGAGGTCGGCGGCGATCCCGTGGCTCGCCTCGACAATGACCCGGAGGGTCTTGAGGGGCTCGACCACCTCGATGCGGATCGGCCCCGCCGAGATGTCCATGCGCTCCATGTTCAGGAGGCGCGAGGCGTGCAGGCAGTGCTCCACCCCGTCGCGGATCACCGAGAAATGGGCATCGGCGACGTTCAGGTGAGGATAGACGCCGAAGGCGACAGCGAAGAACTCGGTTCCGTCCGGCTGATAGCCGTTGAAGAAGTAACGGTCGTAGAAGTTCCGGTCGGTTCCCGAGAAGGCGATGGGCTCCGGGGTCTGGTGAATTGGATAGTCGTCGCCCTTGGTCAGCATGCGCCCTCCCCCGCGGGCCGGGGCCCGCCTGCCTGTTCTGTCCGGGCGCCGCTTGCAGACGCCTTCCCGGTCGAAGTATCAGGTGCGTACGGACAAGGCGACACCTCCCGGCGGACCTCCGCCGACAGGCCGCCCCTGGAGGAAGAAATGGCCGAAGCCAACGTGCGCATACCCGACGACCATGCCCGTAACCTGGTGGACCCCGTTGCCTATGCCGACGGTCGGGTCTTCCGGACCTATGACTGGCTGAGGTCAAACCAGCCCCTGGGGCGCGCGGAGGTTGAGGGTGTAGATCCCTTCTGGGTGGTCACTCGTCACGCGGACATCCTGGAGATCAGCCGGCAGAATGACCTGTTTCTGAATGGGGACAAGTCGCCGACCCTCGTCAGCCAGGAGGCGGACGCCCGGATCCGCGACATGATGGGGGGCAGCCCGCACCTGCTGCGCACCCTCATTCATATGGATGCGCCGGACCATCCCAAGTACCGCGCCCTGACCCAGGCCTGGTTCATGCCGCAGAACCTGCGCAGCCTGGAGACCCGCATCCGCGAAATCGCCCGGGCCTCGGTGGACAAGATGGCCGCCACGGGCGGACGCTGCGACTTCGTCCGGGAGGTGGCCCTGCACTTCCCGCTGCACGTGGTGATGGAGATCCTCGGCGTTCCGGAAGCAGACGAGCCTCGGATGCTGACCCTTACCCAGGAGCTGTTCGGTGCCACCGACCCCGAACTCGGCCGGGCCGCCAGCAGCGACTCCGACTCGATCCCCACCGACACCACCGGCGAAGGCCGCCGGATGGACCTCGGGGTGATCACCGACTTTTTCAACTACTTCAACGCCCTGTCCGCCGACCGCCGGGCCTCGCCCCGCAACGACCTGGCCAGCGTGATCGCCAACGCCCAGATCGACGGCCGGCCCATCTCCGAGCTTGAGGCGATGAGCTACTACATCATCGTTGCGACGGCCGGCCACGATACCACCTCTTCCTCGACCGCGGGGGCCTTCTGGGCCCTGGCGGAGCGGCCCGATGAGCTGGCCAAGCTCAAGGCAGACCCCTCCCTGATCCCCGGCCTGGTGGACGAGTCCATTCGCTGGACTACGCCGGTGAAGACCTTCATGCGCACCGTGGCAGCCGACACCGAGATCGGTGGACGGGCCATGTCCAAGGGCGACTGGCTGATGCTCTGCTACGCCTCCGGGAACCGCGACGCAGCGGTCTTCGACAACCCCCACGAGTTCAGGGTTGACCGCTCGCCCAACAAGCACCTGGCCTTTGGTTACGGTGCCCACCTCTGCCTCGGCCAGCACCTGGCCAAGATGGAGATGAGGATCCTCTGGGAGGAGCTGATCCCGCGCCTGAAGTCCCTTGAACTCGACGGCGAGCCGGCCATGAGCCAGGCCGTCTTCGTCAACGGCCCCAAGACCCTGCCGGTCCGATTCGAGATGGCCTGAGGCGGTGGGCTCTGCGGACCTCGCGCCCCGCCTGGCGGCCTATGCGGCTCGCCGCATGCCGACAGCCAGTGACGTCGAGGTCCGCGACCTGTCCCGGATCTCCGGCGGCGCCTCGCGGCAGACCTACAGGTTCCGGTTAACCTGGTCCGAGGACGGCGCACCCCGGGAGCGCCGGATGATCCTGCGCCGGGATCCTCCGGTCAGCCTCATCGACACCGAGCGCCGGGTCGAGTTCGAGGCCTACCGCGCCTTCTTCGGCTCGAAGGTCCCGGTGCCCGAGATGATCTGGCTGGAGGAGGGGACGGAAGCCCTGGATCTGCCCTTCTCCGTGGCGGCGGAGATCACCGGGTACGAGGCGGCACCCGCCCTGCTCTGGACCGAGCCCTATCTCGCCGCTCACGAGACCCTTGCCCGGAACAAATGGACCATCCTGGGCGAGATCGCCCGGGCGGATCCCTTCGCCCTGGGCCTTGACCAGGTCATGCCGCCCCCCGAGCCCGAGGGCTGCTGGGTCCGCGAGCTGGGCATGTGGGAGACGGTGCTGGACGCGGACGAAGCCGAGCCCCTGCCCATCGCCCGTGCCGCCATCCGCTGGCTGAGGGCAAATCCACCGCCGCCCGCCCAGAAGATCGGCGTCGTGCACGGCGACTTCCGGACCGGCAACTTCCTCTATGACCGCCAGGGCGACATCCATGGCGTCCTGGACTGGGAGATGGCCCACCTTGGCGACCCTCTCGAGGACCTCGGCTGGAGCCTCAATCCTGTCTGGAACTTCAAGCGCGACCTCGCCGGCGGCCTCGTCCCCGACGGCGTTGCCATCGCCTATTGGGAGGCGGCCAGCGGCCTCCGGGCCGATCCCGCCGCTGTCCACTGGTGGACCCTCTTCAACTGTGTGAAGGGCCAGGCGATCTGGATCTCCTCGGCCCGGGCCTGGATCGATGGCGGCAACCGCGAACCGATCATGGTCCTGCCCGCCTGGGGCCTGCAGAACCCCCAGGACCGCGCCATCCTCAAGGTCATGGATCACTTGTGAAGCCCGACATTCCCGCCGTCCTCGCCGAACTCGCTGGCCTCGTCGCCCGGAACGCCGCCCCGGGCCTGGACCCCGCCGAGCGCGCCGGTGCCCTCAGCCTCTCGGCGGCCCTGCTGGGCATGGCGGCCGAGGCCTGGGATGGCGCCGCCCAGCGCCTGGTGGAGGAGAACCGTGCCTTGCGCGCCCTCTTGGCCGACGCCGGAGACCGTACGGGCCCGGATGCCGGCCTCGCCGGGGCCAAGGACGAAGACCTGAAGATCTCGGTCCTCTCCGCTACGAACGCCCGGCTCCGGGCGGGGCTCATCGCCCTGCATGCGGTCGTCGAGGGCGAGGACTCCCCGGAGGCCCGGGCCCTGGAGTCCCGGATCTGGCAGGAGCTGCGCCTCTCAACCGAGCGGCGCCGGATGTCCTCCGCCCTGGCCTAGGCCTTGCCTGGCCGCGCGCTATCGACAACCCGACTGGGCTGGGCTTTCTTGTGCGTCCCGCCATTTTGCGGGGGCCCGCCCTGCGGCGGGCGCTTCACGCCAATACCGGCCGCCCATACTGGCCCAAGATCGAGGGGACGATTTCCGAATGGCCCGCATCCTGCCCGAACCTACACCGGAGACCCAGCATTTCTGGGACGGGTGCCGCGATGGCGAACTCCGCCTGCAGCGCTGCACCGAATGCAAGAACACCTATTTCCCGCCCAGGGCCTTCTGCCCATCCTGCGCCTCCCGCAAGGTCGAGGTCTATGCGGCCAGCGGCCGGGGAGTCCTCTGGTCCTACGTGATCAACCACCGGCCTCGCCCGGACATGGGGACCGAGCCCTACGCCATCGCCGTGGTGAAGCTCGATGAAGGCCCGACCCTGATGACCAACATCGTGGGCTGCCCCCAGACTCCCGAGGCCCTGGTCCTCGACATGCCCGTCAAGGTCAGGTTCGAGAAGCAGACCGATGACATTTCCCTGCCGCTCTTCGAGCCGGCGCAGTCCTGAGGCGGAACCCGACCATGATGCAGAATTCTGTTGCGGTCGTCGGCGCTGCCGAGACCACCAAGATGGGCAAGATCCCGGACGTCTCCGTGATCGGCCTCCACGCGGACGCCGCCCTCAACGCAATGGCGGACGCCGGCCTCAAGCCCTCCGACATTGATGGCGTCGCCACAGCGGGGATCTCCCCGGTCGAACTGGCCCACTACCTGGGCATCAAGCCGACCTATGCGGATGGCACCAGTGTGGGGGGTTGCTCCTTCATGCTGCACGTCCGGCACGCGGCGGCGGCCATCAACGCCGGGCTGGCGAAGACCATCCTGATCACCCACGGGGAGTCCGGCCGCAGCCGGGTGGGTGCTGGCGGCTTCGGCCGCTCGCCGTCCAGCCTCATGGGGCAGTTCGAGATGCCCTACGGCGTCACCAGCCCACCCACCATGTTTACCATCCCGGTCCTGCGCTACATGAAGACCTACGGGGTGACCGAGGCGGACCTGGCCAATGTGGCCGTGGTCCAGCGGGAGTGGGCGGCCCTCAACCCCCGGGCCAGCTTCAAGGACCCGATCACTGTCGACGACGTCCTGAACTCGCCGATGATCGCCTGGCCCTTCCGGATGCTGATGTGCTGCCTTGTCACCGACGGTGGTGGCGCCCTCATCCTGACCAGCGCGGACCGGGCGAAGGACTTCCCGCAGAAGCCCGTCTACATCCTGGGCACAGGGGAAAGCGTCGAGACGCCCCTGATCTCGCAGATGTACGACTTCACCTCGTCCACCGCCTTCAAGATCTCCGGCAAGAAGGCCTTTGACGAAGCTGGCATCACCCATGCCGATGTCGACCACCTGATGATCTACGACGCCTTTGCCCACCTGCCCCTGTATGGGCTCGAGGACCTCGGCTTCTGCAAGCCGGGCGAGGCTAAGGACTTCATCCGCGAGCGCAACACCGCCATCGGCGGCAAGCTGCCGCTCAATACGAACGGCGGCGGCCTATCGTACATGCACTCAGGCATGTACGGCATGTACGCCCTGCAGGAGAGCGTCCGTCAGATGCGCGGAACCGCGGCGGCCCAGGTCCGGGATGCGAAGATCAGCATCGCCCATGGGGTCGGTGGCATGTTCGCAGCCTCGGGGACCATCATCTTCACCAACGAAAAATAGAGTATTCCCATAGACTTACCGCACTTACGCTGCAGTTTTCAGGTGCAGCATAAGTGCGGCTAAGGCTGGCAGTCGGCGCGGTATCCCCGGCGGTCGCGTGTCCAGGCTCGAGGGGATAAGCGTCGGCGGGCTCGGGCGGCTGGCCAGCGATCTGCGTACCGCTATTTCCGCTCGCGCCCGACCTATGAAGAACTTGTTAATCTGCGCTTGCTAGCTCCTTGGGACGGGCGTACCGGCCTTGGGGATCGTGAGTGTGATCCTGGGGCGGCTTCGGAGCGGTTATGGGATTTTCGTCTGACCCGCGCGCACGCTTCAACCTCGAGCAGGTGTCGATCCTGCTGCTCGAGGAAACGCCGCTCGGCATGTCGATCCTCGTCCAGATCCTGAACGGTTTCGGGGGGCGAAAGCTTCACCGGTGCGACAGCGTCGCCAAGGCCGAGAGTATCGCCCGGGAGACCGAACTCGACCTCCTGATCGTCGATGCCATGGCGTCCGGCGGCGGTTACGATTTCGTCCATTGGCTCAGGAATTCGGGGATCCGGCCGAACTGCTATGCGCCCGTCCTGCTGACAGCGGCCCACACGCCCGCAGCGGCGGTGACGAATGCGAGGGACTGCGGCGCGCACATTGTCATGGCCAAGCCTCTGACGCCAAAGGCCATGCTTGACCGCATTATCTGGGTCGCGCGGACAGGCCGCCGGTTCGTAGAGAGCGATAAGTTCGTGGGTCCTGACCGCCGGTTCAAGGAGGGTGGGGTTCCGGAGAAGGTAGGTGCCGGGCGGCGTAGAGAGGATGCCGTCCAGGGGAAGGGTTAGGGGTTTGTCCGGCGATTTTTGCGGCGGCTCCAGTAGCGTAAGATAAGGTCCTGTAAGATGAGTGAGTCCTCAAAAATCCACGTCCCGGACGTGCCCCTTGGGCGCCTGATCCGTATGCCGGGTGGCAAGACGGCAGGGCAGGCCATAGCTGACGCCGAGAAGGGGCTCGCCTCCTTGCAGGGCGAGAGCATGAAGGAGCTGAACCGGGTCCTGGCTAAGGCCGAGGCTCTCTACGCCCGGGCCGACGGCAGGTTCGACGCCCTGGTCGTGAACGCTTTCTATGCCCTGATCAACGGTGCCATCGGCCTGCCGACCGCCGGGAAGGACAGGGCCATTGACACCATGCTGGTGAGTCTCGCCGACCTGCTGGACTACTATCGGACGTCTGGCGACTGGGGCGACAAGTCAGTCCAGGTTCACCTGTCGACCTTCCAGCTGCTCCTGAGGACCGAGGGGGTCCGCGACCCCCAGGGCACTGAACTGATCCTTGCAGGCCTCAGGAAGGTCAGCCGCAAGGCCGCCAAGGGCTGATCGCCGGGTGGACCGGGCAGACCCGGCCTGCCAAGATCAGGCCGGTTCCGCCGGAGGCCCCCCATGAAGACCCGCGCTGCAGTCGCCTTCGAGGCCAAGCGTCCCCTGGAGATCGTCGAGGTCGACCTCGAAGGACCCCGTGCCGGAGAGGTCCTCGTGGAAATCCGCGCCACCGGGGTCTGCCACACGGACGCCTACACCCTGGATGGCCTGGATTCCGAGGGGATCTTCCCGTCGATCCTGGGGCACGAGGGGGCCGGCGTGGTCGTGGAGATCGGGCCAGGGGTCACCAGCGTCAGGCCGGGGGATCACGTGATCCCGCTCTACACGCCCGAATGCCGCCAATGCAAAAGCTGCCTGTCGCGCAAGACCAACCTCTGCACCGCCATCCGCGGGACCCAGGGCAAGGGCCTCATGCCGGACGGGACCAGCCGGTTTTCCTACCGAGGGCAGGCCATCGCCCACTATATGGGCTGCTCGACCTTCTCGAACTTTACTGTCCTGCCCGAGATCGCGGTGGCGAAGATCCGGCCTGACGCCCCCTTCGACAAGGCCTGCTACATCGGCTGCGGGGTGACGACCGGGGTCGGGGCCGTGGTGAATACGGCTGGCGTCGAGCCAGGGTCCACCGTCATCGTCTTTGGCCTGGGCGGGATCGGCCTCAACGTCATCCAGGGCGCGCGCCTGGTCGGGGCCGGAATGATCATCGGCGTCGATATAAACCCTGACCGTGAGGCCTGGGGCCGCCGGTTCGGCATGACCGACTTCGTGAACCCGAAAAAGGTCGAGGGCGACCTCGTGCAGCACCTCGTGGCCCTCACGGATGGCGGTGCCGATTACACCTTCGACTGCACGGGCAATACCGACGTCATGCGCCAGGCGCTCGAGGCCTGTCATCGTGGTTGGGGCGAGAGCATCATCATCGGCGTGGCCGAGGCGGGCCGGGAGATCTCCACCCGGCCGTTCCAGCTCGTGACCGGACGCGTCTGGAAGGGCACGGCCTTCGGCGGCGCCCGGGGCCGGACAGACGTCCCGACGATTGTCGACTGGTACATGGAGGGCAAGATCCAGATCGACCCCATGATCACCCATGTCCTGCCACTTGAGGAGATCAACCGGGCCTTCGACCTCATGCACGCCGGGGAGAGCATCCGCAGCGTCGTCGTCTTCTGAGTCCGGGGGGCCGCAGGCCCCTCGGTCCTTTCTGTCCATTTTTTGGGGAGCCAGGATCCCCCGGAGGGAATTCCCATGATCAAGACCCGCATTACCGACATGCTCGGTATCCAGTATCCCATCATCCAGGCGCCCATGGGGTGGATCGCCCGGTCGGCCCTCGCCTCCGCGGTCTCCAATGCCGGCGGAATGGGGATCATCGAGACCTCGTCCGGAGACCTGCCCGCCGTCCGTGAGGAGATCCAGAAGATGAAGGGACTCACCGACAAGCCCTTCGGCGTCAATATCGCCCAAGCCTACGTCCGCGACCCCGATATCGTTTCCTTCGTCGTCGACCAGGGGGTGAAGTTCGTCACCACCTCCGCGGGGGATCCGAACCGCTATTGCGCCGCCCTGAAGGCGGCCGGACTGACGGTCTTCCACGTGGTGCCGTCCCTGGCGGCGGCGATCAAGGCCATTGATGCCGGCGTCGACGGCCTGGTGGTCGAGGGCGGCGAGGGCGGGGGCTTCAAGAGTTCCCGGGATGTCTCAACCATGGTCCTCCTGCCCCTGGTCTGCTCCAGGCTGGACGTGCCCATCGTGGCGGCGGGCGGGATTTCAGACGGACGCAGCATGGCGGCGGCATTCGCCCTGGGCGCCGAGGGCGTTCAGATGGGGACCCGGATGGTCTCGGCTGCCGAGAGCCCTGTGCACCAGAACTGGAAGACCGCCATCGTCGAGGCGAAGGAAACCGACACGGTCTTCCTGAACCGCTTCGGCCCCGGCCCGGCCTGCCGGGCGCTCCGCACCGAGAAGACGACCCTCCTGGAGAAGGAGCCCGGCGAGAACGGTGTCGCGCCGGAGTTCCGGCGTTCCCAGGAGCTCTACTTCGGCGGCGACATGGAGGCCTCCATCGCCCTGTCGGGCCAGGTGGCCGGCCGGATCGATTCCGTGAAACCTGTCGCCGAGATCATCTCGGAGATGGTGAAGGAGTTCGAGACCGTCATGGACAGCCTGTCGTCGCGGTACGCCCGGACCCGCGCCTGAGGCGGGGCCGATCGCCTCAGGCCGCGAGGGCGGCCCGGGGCGCGGGCGCCTCGGCATAGCTGGCCTCGTCCCACAGGGCGTCCCATTCAGCCCAGCGGACCGAGGCCTCGCGCAGGCGGGCGTCGTCCCGGACCAGGATCACCTGGCCCTGGCCCTCGTCCCAGACCACGGTCAGGTCGCAGAGGCGAAGGTCGGCGTCTTCGAGGCGTCCCTGGCGGACCAGGTCCTGCGCCATCGCCGCAGACAGGCGCAGCCTGAGCCGGCCTCCGGACAGCCGTTCGGCGCAGTCGGCGTGCCGGATAACCTCGTCGATCATGGCGGGGGTCGCCGGCCGCAGGGGCCGTCGGTCGCCGAAGCGGAAGGCGAGGTCGGAGCGGGCGGGGCGGATCGACTGGACATTCTGCATCTGAGGGACCTTTCCATGGGGTCGCGCCGGGGTACGGATTGAGAATGCGCTGGCGCTACGCCAGAAACGGACGTAAGTTTCGAGTCTGTTCTCATTTTCTCGCAGGGTTTGCATGCGACACGAAAAAGCGGCCCGACTTCTTGAGCTGGCGCGGCGGCTCGCCGCGTCCGCGGAAGGCCTGACCCTGGACGAAATGGCGGCGGCCCTGCAGGTTTCCCGGCGGACGGTCGAGCGCATGCGCGACGCCGTCCGCGAGGCCTTCCCCCAGATGGAAGAGATCGCCGATCCGCCGACTGTCCGGTTCCGCATTCCCTCGGGGCTGGACGGCATCTTCCAGGCCCCGACCGCTGAGGAGTTCGCCGCCCTCAGGGCTGCGGCCGACCACTTCCGCCAGTCCGGCGCCACCGCCCGGGCGGGGGCTCTCGCCGTCCTGGAGACCAAGGTTCTATCGGCCATGCGGGCCGGGGTCCGCCGCCGGCTGGCGCCGGACATGGAGGCCCTGCTCGAGGCCGAGACCATGGCCGTGCACCCAGGCCCGCGTCCCTTCGAGGACGAGGGGGTGTTGGGGGCCGTCCGTGAGGCCATCATCTCCCTGCAGCGGCTGCGCTTCCTCTACGACGGCGGCTCCACCCCCGGCCGGGAGCGGGAAGTGACGCCCTACGGCCTGCTGTTCGGGCGCTCGAACTACCTGGTGGCGGCGGAGGGTGCGGGGGGCGAGCCCCGGAACTGGCGACTGGACCGGGTGCGCGACATCCGGGTGGTCCAGGTCCCCGGCTCGCGACCCGCAGACTTCTCCCTGGCGGCCTATGCCTCGCGCAGCTTCGGCATCTACCAGGACGCGGTTGAAGACGTGGTTCTGCACATCCTGCCCCATGGGGCAGAGGAGGCCCTCGGCTGGCGCTTCCACGCCACCCAGGTCCTGGAGCCCCAGGCGGACGGCTCGGTCATCGCGCGTTTCCGCGCCGCCGGCATGCGCGAGCTGGCCTGGCATCTCTTCACCTGGGGGGACAGCATCCGCATCCTGGCCCCGGAACGGCTCCGGGCGCAGATGGCCGAGGAGCTGTCAGCGGCTGCCAGGGCGCACGGGGCGCCCTGACGTCCCCGCCTCAGGCGGACTTCAGGGCCGCCAGCACCGCCTCGGGCCGGATCGGGAGGCGCCGGACCCGGGCCCCCACGGCATTGAAGATGGCGTTGCCGATGGCCGGCCCGACCACGGTGGTCGCCGGCTCGCCCAGGCCCACCGGCGCATGGTCGCTGTCGACGAACTCGATCTCCATGTCCGGGACATCGCTCATCCGGAGCGGGGTATAGGCGCCCAGGTTGGTTTCCTGGATGCGGCCGTCCCGGAAGGTCGCGCCTTCATGCAGGGCCAGGCTCAGGCCCCAGAGGGCGGCGCCCTCCATCTGGGCCAGGGCTCCGTCCGGATGGATGATGGCACCGGCGTCCACGACGAGGTGGAGCTTCTCGACCTTGACCTCGCCGGTCTTCCGGTCGACCCGGACCCGTGCCGCGCAGGCGGTCCAGGTGGGCATGTCCCGCTCCTGGCCGAAGCTGGTGGCCAGGCCCAGACCGACGCCTGCAGGCAGCTTTCCGCCCCAGCCCGCCGCCTTGGCGACTCGAGAGAGCACGGCGGCCTGACGCTTCCCCCCACCAACGGAGCTTGGTGCGGCGCCGGCATTGCGGCCCGCCCCGTCCAGCATCTTCAGGCGGAAGGCGAGGGGATCCTGGCCAGTGGCATGGGCGGCCTCGTCCATGGCGCTTTCCACGGCCCAGTTGGTCCAGCCGGGTCCCACCGAGCGCAGCCAGCCTGGCCGGAAGGCGCGGTTGGCCAGGTCGTTCGACAGGGCTCGTACCCGGTGGGAACCGACGTTGTACCAATGGTTGGCGCCGTTGATCGCGAAGGGATCGTAGGGCCGGTCATTGGCGCCCTTGGGCATGAAGAAGGGCGCCATGACCTCGGTGGGCCAGCCGGCGGCGGCGGCGTGGTCCATGGCCGTCACGCGGCCCCCCTCGCCGAAGGCCATCCGCACCCTCTGGACAGAGGGCGAGCGGAAGCTGTCGAAGAGGGTGTCGTCCTCACGGGTGAAGACCAGCTTGACCGGCTTGCCCAGGGCCTTGGAGGCCAGGGCCGCGGGCACCGCATAGTCGCCGTTCAGTCGCCGGCCGAATCCCCCGCCCAGCAGGTAGGTCTTCATGACGATGCGGGTCTCAGGCCGGCCCAGGGCCTTGGCCAGGGTCGGCAGGATCAGGGACTGCCACTGGTTGCCGGTGTGGATCTCGAAGATGCCGTTCCGCTCGAAAGCCAGGGCGTTCAGGGGCTCCATCTGGAAGTGCAGGGCGGCGTCTGTGGTGTACTCCGCCTCCAGCTGGGACTTCGCGCCCGAAAAGGCGGCGTCGACGCCCGAGTCGTTCACCACCAGGGAGCCAGCGGCCGCGTCGGCGATCAGGGCCCGGCCCCGCGCCTCGAGGTCAGCGTCCGAGACCTTTGCCGTTGGACCGTTTTCCCAGGTCACCTTGAGGGCCCGGACCGCGCGATCGGCGGCGATGAAGCTGTCACCGAGGGCAATCACCCAACCCGGCACAGTCCCGGACGGGTCGTCGAGGACGAGATGGCCGCGATAGCCAGGGACGCCCCGGGCACCGGATTCGTCGACCGAGACCACCTTGGACTCATTCCGCGTCGGCGGGATGACGGGCCGGGCGTAGACCATGCCCGCCATTTTCGAATCCAGGCCGAACACCGCCGACCCATCGGTCTTGGCCGGGATGTCACGGGCCTGGAATTCCCCGCCGATCAGGCGCCTTTCAGAGGCTGGCTTGATGGGTAGGGCCGCCAGTTCCTTGTCGGTGAAGCCGCCGCGCAGTCCGCCTGCGGCGATGATGTCGCCGTAGCTGACCGAGCGCTTGCCGGCGAAGACGGCGCCCTTGCGGGCGATGCAGGACGACGCCGGGACCCCAAGGATCTTCGCCCCCGCCTCGATCAGGGCGATACGCCCAGCTGCCCCGGCCTGGCTCAGCATGGGATAGCTCTGCCAGACCGACCAGGACCCGCCGGTGACCATCAGGCCCCACTTGGGATCGGTGTCCACGTGGACGATGCGGACCTTGTCCCAGTCGGCCTCGAGCTCGTCGGCGACAATGCGGGCCAGGGCGGTGCCGACGTGCTGGCCCATCTCGGCCCGGACGACATTGACCGTCACCACGCCGTGCGGGTGGATGGCGTACCAGAGGGTGGGCTCGAAGGCAGGCGCCCCGGCAAAGGGGCCCAGGGAGACGGCGGCGTCAGCGGCGGCGGCGAAGCCGAAGGCCGCGCCTGCTGCACCTGCCGCGATCAGGAAGCGGCGACGGTCGGGTGAGGGAAGGCCCGGGATGCTCATGAGCGGACCTCCGCAGGACGGACCGCGGCCTTGCGCCGGGGCTTGGCGGCGGCCAGCTTCACGGCCTTGCGGATGCGGACATAGGCCATGCAGCGGCAGAGGTTGCCGTTCATCGCCGCTTCGATCTCGGCGTCGCTGGGCTTGGGGTTGGCTGACAGCAGGGCCGCGGCCTGCATGATCTGGCCGGACTGGCAGTACCCGCACTGGGGCGCCTGGGCCTCGACCCAGGCCTCCTGGACGGGATGGATCCCGCCGGCACCCAGGCCCTCGATGGTGGTGATCTCCAGGCCCTCGACGGCGCTCACCGGCGTCAGGCAGGATCGGACGGCCTGGCCGTCCACGTGAACCGTACAGGCACCGCACTGCCCGACCCCACAGCCGAACTTGGTCCCGGTCAGGCCAAGCTCATCGCGCAGCACCCAAAGGAGGGGCGCGTCATCCGGCCCGGAGGCCTCGACCTGTCGTCCGTTGACCCTGAACTTCGCCATGGCGAGAGCCCCTTTTCCTCGAGTTTCCGTCCCTCGGGTCACGCTGCGCCCGGCTTTGGCGTCTGTCCAGTCCCCGCCCGAGGCGTCAGGTCCGGAAGAGGCCGACCAGGTCGCCGACCCAGGCCTTCACGGCGTCCTTCTTGTCGGTCGACGTCCGGCCATGGCGCACTACGACCAGGTCCAGGTCTGGCGCCAGGACCGTGAACTGGCCCTCATGCCCATTGGCGGAAAAGGAGCCCGGACCGCCCAGGCCGAGCCACCAGTGGGCACCATAGGGGCCGTCCGTGACGCCGGGCTGCTGGAAGGTCGGCGTGCGGGCGTAGTCCACCCAGCCCGGGGGAAGAATCCGCCGCCCGTCCCACACCCCATCGCGCAGGTAGAGGAGGCCGAAGCGCGCGAAGTCCCGGGCGCTCGTAAAGCAGAAGGACGAGCCGATGAAGGTCCCGGCGGGATCGAACCTGGGGATCGGGGTCTTCATGCCGAGGGGTTGGAAGAGGCGCTCGCGCATGAAGTCGCCAAAGGCCTCTCCCCTGAGGCCGGTCATGTCCGCGAGGATCCGGCAGATGATGTTGGTCGTCCCCGAGGAATAGCTGAAGAAGGTCCCGGGCGAATGGATCAGGGGCTGGTCGGCGGCGTAGTGGGCGACGCTGTCCTTCCCGGAGCCCCACATCATCTCGATGGTGTCCGAGGGCTTATCCACCTCGTAGACCTCGTCGAACTTCAGCCCGCTCGACATGCGCAGCAGCTGGTCTGTGGTGATGGCACCCCTGGGATCGCCGGGTGTCCGCCATTCTGCGACGGGGGCCGGGTCAGAAATGTCCAGCCGGCCGTCGCCGACGACGATCCCCACCAGGGCGTGGGTGAGGCTCTTGGCCTTGGACCAGGACAGGCAGGTTGCGTCGGGGCCATGCTCGGGCCCGTAGCGCTCCAGCAGGAGGCGGCCACCCTGGACCACCACGACCGCATGGGTCTCGTCGAAGTCCCTGAAGCCGCGTTCGAGGTGGGCCTCGAGGCGCTCGCGGTCCACGGATCCGGGAAGTTCGCCACCCGGCCAGTCCGCCGTGGGCCAGGGAACGCCGGCGGGCTGGGACGGAAGCGGGGGAAGGGCGTCTGCCTGGGCCTGGCTGTTCACGAGATCAGCGCCCGGACTTCCACGACCTCCTCGGGGGTGAGGATCCACTCGGCGCAGCGGGCATTCGCCTGGACCTGCTCCGGGGTCGTCGCGCCGGCGATGACTGAGCTCACCGCCGGGTGCCCGAGGAGCCAGGCGAAGGCCAGGTCGAGGATCCGCCGTCCGCGCTGCTCAGCCCAGGCTTCCAGAGCCTCGAGCCTGTCGAAGTTCCGGTCGCTCAGGGCCGCTGCGCCCCGCGCACCCCAGGCTGCCAGGCGGGTACCCTGCCGGGGCGGCTCGCCGCGCTGGTACTTGCCGGTGAGGAAGCCGCTGGCGAGGGGGAAGAAGGGCAGGAGGCCGAGACCGAAGCGCTCGCAGGCTGGCAGGACCTCGCGTTCCACGCCCCGCTCCAGCAGGCTGAAATTGTTCTGGGCGGAGACGAAGCGCTCGAGGCCCCCGGTCCGTGCGGTCCAGTCGGCGTCGGCGATCTGCCAACCCGAGAAGTTGGAATTGCCGATGTAGAGCACCTTGCCGGAGCGGACGAGGTCGTCCAGGGCCCGCAGGGTCTCGTCGATGGGGGTGTCCGCATCCGGCACGTGCATCTGGTAGAGGTCGATGTGGTCCGTGTGCAGGCGCTTCAGGCTGTCCTCGACGGCCTTGACGATGTAGCGCCGGGCGCCGCCGCGCAGGTAGGCACCTTCGCCCATCGGGTTGGCAAACTTGGTGGCCAGGACGGCCTTGTCCCGCCTGCCCTTCAGGGCTTCGCCGAGGAAGACCTCCGACTTCGAGCCGCCGTATATGTCAGCCGTGTCGAAGAAGTTGACGCCGCAGTCCAGCGCCGCGTCGACCACCATCCGGGTCTGCGCCTGGTCGATGCGCATGCCGAAGTTGTTGCAGCCCAGCCCGATTATGCTGACCTTGAGGCCGCTTGCCCCCAGCTTGCGAAGTTGCATTCCGTCCTCCCGAAACTGCCTCACATGCCGTTGAGGCTAGGCCAGCCTTCAGCCCTGCGCCAGCAGGCGCGCAGGGGTCGCTTCCCGAGGGCGGGAGGATCGGCGTCCGCCGTCAAATCGCGCGGATCAGCCTAAGGGTCTCGGCGCTTTCGACGGTGGCGCGACGAAGATTGACGGCCTCGAAGTCGATGGCGGCGTCGACTTCTCGACCGCCAAAGGCGTTGTCTTCATCCTCGGATTCGAGGGGGGCGAACCAGAGCCGATAATTCATGGCGACCTCCTTGACGTTGCGAAGACATACGTTAAGGGCCGTTAACCTTTTCCCGCCAAGCCCCGGGGTGGGACTCTCACGCACAGTTGAACGGCGGTCCTTCTCGGCGGCCTCCGGCCAAATCGCCCACTGGCGTTTGAAGACGTCTGGTCTTGCCCGTCGAGCCTCATTAAGAATGGACTCAACGCCTAAATAGGGGGACGGCGCAGGCCTCGGATCCGGAATCGGACCGGGCTCCGTCCATCCAGGCGACCTGGGAGGAAACGGGTCTTGCAACCAACGCGTACCGAGGGTCCCGACTACTATCACAAGGTGGTCGACTGCCAGTGGGCCTGTCCCGCTCACACGCCCGTGCCGGAGTACATCCGCCTGATCGCCGATGGCCGGTACGATGACGCCTACATGATCAACTGGAAGTCGAACGTCTTCCCCGGCGTTCTCGGACGCACCTGCGACCGCCCCTGCGAGCCCGCCTGCCGGCGTGGCCGGGTGGAGGACGAGCCCGTCGCCATCTGCCGGCTGAAGCGCGTGGCCGCCGACAACAAGGTCGACGTCATGCCCCTGATGCCGCCGGTCGTTGCCAAGCGGAATGGCAAGCGGGTGGCCCTGATCGGTAGCGGCCCCGCCTCGCTCACGGTGGCGCGGGACCTCGCCCCCCTTGGTTACGAACTCGTCCTGTTCGACGGCGAGCCCCGTTCGGGCGGGATGATCCGCAGCCAGATCCCCCGTTTCCGCCTCCCCGAGGAGGTCATTGACGAGGAGGTGGGCTACGTCACCCGTCTCCCGGGTGTCGAGCTTCGCCTTGGCCAGCGGATCGACAGCCTCAAGGCCCTACTTGCCGAGGGCTACGATGCAGTGTTCGTCGGCTCCGGCGCGCCCCGCGGCCGGGACCTCGACATCCCAGGCCGTAAGGAGACCGCCGCCAACGTCCATATCGGGATCGACTGGCTGTCGAGCGTGTCCTTCGGCCACATCGAGAAGATCGGCCGCCGGGTCATCGTCCTCGGCGGCGGCAATACCGCCATGGACTGCTGCCGCACCTCCCGCCGGCTGGGCGGTGAGGAGGTCAAGGTCGTCGTCCGGTCGGGCTTCGAGGAAATGAAGGCCAGCCCCTGGGAAAAGGAAGATGCGATCCACGAGGATATTCCGATCCTCAACTTCCGCGTCCCCAAGGCCTTCACTCATGAGAACGGGCGCCTGACTGGCGTGACCTTCGAGATCGTCCGGGCCGAGTACGACGAGAAGGGCCGCCGCAACCTCGTATCCTCGGGCGAGCCCGACGAGCATCATGAGTGCGATGACGTCCTGGTCGCCGTCGGCCAGGAAAACGCCTTCCCCTGGATCGAGCGCGACATCGGGCTCGACTTCGACCGCTGGGACATGCCCGAGGTCAACCCGATCACCTTCGAAGCCACCCGCAAGGGCGTGTTCTTCGGGGGCGACGCCGCCTTCGGGCCCAAGAACATCATCTGGGCGGTGGCGCACGGCCACGACGCCGCGGTGTCCATCCATCGTCACTGCATGGGCGAGGACGTCCATGACCGGCCGCCTCCGGGCTTTTCCCTCGTCTCCCAGAAGATGGGTATCCACGAGTGGAGCTACGACAACGACATCTCCCTCGACTACCGGCACCGGGTGCCCATGCTCGACAAGGCTGCGGCGCTGAAGAACGTGCGGGTCGAGGTCGAACTTGGCTTCGATACCCGGCTTGGCCTCGCCGAGGCCCAGAGGTGCCTGAACTGCGATGTGCAGACCGTCTTCGCCGACGACCTATGCATAGAGTGCGACGCCTGCGTCGACATCTGCCCGGTCGACTGCATCACCTTCACCGACGATGGCGAGGAGCCTGACCTGCGGCAACGCCTGATGGCCCCGGCCCTCAACCTCGACCAGGACCTCCTGGTGTCCGGCGGCCTGCCGACCGGTCGGGTCATGGTCAAGGACGAGGACGTCTGCCTGCACTGTGGCCTCTGCGCAGAACGGTGCCCGACCGGGGCCTGGGACATGCAAAGGTTCACTCTGGAAATGACCCACGCCGATCAGATGGGAGGCGCCGCATGACCACACCCCTCGCCGCCATCAACGACTTCGTCGTCAAGTTCGCCAACGTCAATGGATCGGGTTCGGCCAGCGCCAACTCCATGTTCGCCAAGGCGGTCCTGCGGATGGGCGTGCCGGTCGCGGTGCGCAACATCTTCCCCTCGAACATCCAGGGCCTGCCCACCTGGTACGAGGTCCGGATCACCGAGGCCAACCACCTGGGCCGCCGCGGCGGCGTCGATCTCATGGTCGCGATGAACCCCCAGACCTGGGACAAGGACGTCGCCGAGATCGAGCCGGGCGGCTACCTGTTCTACGATTCCACCAAGCCCATGCCGGCCTCCAGGTTCCGGACCGACATCACGGTGGTGGGCGTGCCCCTGACCGCCATCTGCAATGCCGCCTACACGGCGGCCCGCGAGCGGCAGCTGTTCAAGAACATCATCTATGTCGGCGCCGTCGCCTCCCTGCTGGGTATCGAGATCGACGTGATCGAAACCCTGCTCGCAGAGCAGTTCGAGGGACGGGACCGGCTGATCAAGGCCAATGTCGCCGCCCTGCACATGGGCCGGGACTGGGTGGCCGACAACATGGGTCCCCTGGGCCTCCAGGTCCGCAGGGCCGATGCCGTCGGCGACCGGATCTTCATCGAAGGCAACCAGGCCGCTGGCCTCGGCGCCGTCTATGGGGGTGCCACGGTCTGCGCCTGGTATCCGATCACGCCCTCGACCTCCCTGGCCGAGGCCTTCACCAGCTACTGCCAGGACCTGCGGGTCGATCCGGAGAGCGGCAAGGCGAACTTCGCCATCGTCCAGGCCGAGGATGAGATCGCCTCCATCGGGGTGGTCATCGGCGCGGGGTGGAACGGCGCCCGCGCCTTTACCTGTACCTCAGGCCCGGGCATCTCCCTGATGACCGAGTTCATCGGCCTGTCCTACTTCGCCGAGATTCCTGCGGTGATCTTCGACGTCCAGCGGGGCGGTCCCTCAACGGGCATGCCGACCCGCACCCAGCAGGCGGACCTGATCGGGGCCGCCTATGCCAGCCATGGTGACACCAAGCACCCCATGTTGCTGCCGATGGACCCGGGCGAGTGCTTCACCTTCGGCGCCCTGGCCTTCGACCTGGCGGACCGCCTGCAGACCACCGTCTTCGTCATGCTCGACCTCGACATGGGCATGAACGAATGGCTGACCGAGCCCTTCAGCTGGGATGACACGCGCCGGATGGATCGCGGCAAGGTCATGACCCATGAAGAGCTCGAATCGGGCCGGGACTTCGGCCGCTACCTCGACGTGGATGGCGACGGGATCCCCTACCGGACCTATCCCGGCGTCCACCCGACCAAGGGCGGCTATTTCACCCGCGGTACCTCCCGCAATCCCTATGCCCGGTACTCGGAAGAGGGTTCGGTCTATGTGGACAACGTCCAGCGCCTGCTGCGCAAGTTCGAGACCGCCAAGTCCCTGATCCCGGCCCCCGAGCTGCGCCTGGCCAGCGCCCCTACCCGGGACGGGGTGATCTATTATGGGTCCACCGGCCCGGCCCTGCACGAGGCTCTCGGCCTGTTCGAGAGCCAGGGCCGCCGGCTGGACGCCCTTCGCGTCCGCGGGTTCCCCTTCTCCTCGGAGGTGGACGACTTCCTGGCCTCGCACGACCGCATCTTCGTGATTGAGCAGAACCGCGACGCCCAGCTGCGCACCCTGCTGATGGCGGAGAACGGCGGCGATCCCTACCGGCTGATCCCGATCCTGCATTATGACGGCACGCCGATCACTGCCCGCTTTATCGTCGCCTCCATCTCCAGCCTGATGGATGCAACCCAGCCGCCGGGCTCGCGCCCGCTCCGGGAGGCCGCCGAATGACCTACATCGCCAAGCCCAAGCTGCATCATCCGGCCCTGGCGCCCAACGCCCTCGGCTTCCTGCGTCGGGACTACGAGGGGTCGGTCTCGACCCTCTGCGCCGGTTGCGGCCACGACTCCATTTCGTCGGCCATCATCCAGGCGGCCTACGAGCTCGACCTGCCCCCCCACCGGGTGGCCAAGCTGTCGGGCATCGGATGCTCATCCAAGACGCCGGACTATTTCCTGGGCAATTCGCATGGATTCAATACCGTCCATGGCCGGATGCCCTCGGTCCTGACCGGTGCCAACCTCGCCAATCGCGAGCTGATCTACCTGGGCGTCTCCGGCGACGGCGACTCCGCCTCCATCGGCCTCGGCCAGTTTGCCCACGCCATCCGGCGTGGGGTGAACATGACCTACATCGTCGAGAACAACGGCGTGTACGGACTGACCAAGGGCCAGTTCTCGGCCACCTCAGACCGCGGGTCCAAGTCCAAGCGCGGCGTGGTCAATCATGACTCCGCCATCGACATGGTCAGCCTCGCCCTGCAACTGGGTGCGACCTTCGTGGGCCGGTCCTTCTCGGGTGACAAGGCCCAGCTGGTACCCCTGATCAAGGCTGCCATCCGCCATCCCGGCCCGGCCTTCATCGACACCCTCAGCCCCTGCGTCCAGTTCAACAACCACGCGGGCTCGACCAAGAGCTACGACTATGTCCGCGAGCACAACGAGGCCGTGAACCGGCTCGACGTGATTGCTGACCGCAAGCCCATCGAGGTCGACTACGAGCCTGGGACGACCATCTCGGTGACCCAGCACGACGGTTCGGTCCTGTCCCTGCACAAGCTCTCCGAGCATTACGATCCCACCGACCGGATCGCGGCCCTGTCCTACCTGGCCGAGCGCCAGGCCGCGGGGGAGATCGTGACCGGCCTCTTGTACGTGAACCCGGAGCCCGGCGACCTGCACGGCGCCCTTGGCACCACCGACCGTCCGCTGAACAGCCTGTCTGACGCCGAGTTGGTGCCGGGACAGTCGGCGCTCGACCAGATTAACGCTGGCCTGCGCTAGGCAGCAGGCCCAAAGGGGAGGGCGGCATGCTCAGGTGGCGGATTGGCGACGTGACGGTGACCCGTGTCGTCGAGATGGAGATACCGGTTCCCTACAACCCGAAGCGAGCCTTCCTGAAGGAGGCCACTCCTGAGGCCCTGGCGGCCATCCCCTGGCTTGCGCCGGACTACGTGACGCCAGAGGGCCACCTTCGCCTGTCCATCCACGCCCTCCTGGTCGAGGCACCCGGCCTTCGCCTGGTTGTGGACACCTGCATCGGCAATGACCGGCCCCGCCGCCTTGTCGGGGGCCAGTCCCTGTCCACCGGCTTCCTCCAGGCCTTCGAAGCGACAGGCTGGACCCGAGACAGTGTCGACGCCGTGGTCTGCACCCACCTGCATGTGGACCATGTCGGCTGGAACACGATGCTTGAAGGCGATCGTTGGGTTCCGACCTTCCCCAAGGCCCGCTACCTGATCGGTCGCCGGGAATACGATCACTGGGGCGCCGAGGGGGACGACGAGTTTCAGGTCATCCTGTCCGACTCCATCCGCCCGGTCTTCGACGCCGGCCTGGTCGACCTGGTCGAGATGGATCACGTTATTTCCCCCGAGATCCGGCTGGTACCGACCCCCGGCCACACGCCCGGCCATGTCAGCGTCCGGATCGAGTCGGCCGGCGAGGTGGGCCTGATCACCGGCGACATGGTCCACCATCCCTGCCAGCTTGCGCATCCGGAGTGGTCGTCGCCCTCTGACAGTGACCCCGTGGCCTCAGCCGTCATGCGCCGCAGCATCTTTGAGAGCACGGCGGAGCAGCCGGTCCTGGTCATCGGTACCCATTTCGCCGCGCCGACGGCAGGTCTTGTCCGCAGGGACGGGGACGCCTTCCGCTTCGAGGGTGCCCCCTCGGAACCCCCAGACGCCTGACAGGCTGGCCCCGGGACGGCCCGAGGCCCATATTCTTCGGGCGATTCGCGTGCAGAACCCCCGGGGTGATCCGATGAGCCAGACACTGGCCCACATCGCCGGCAGGCCCATCGGGCCCGGCCAGCCGCCCTATGTGGTGGCCGAGATGTCGGGCAACCACAACGGCGATATCAAGCGCGCCCTGGACCTGATCACGGCGGCGGCCGAGGCGGGCGCCGACGCCGTCAAGATCCAGACCTATACCGCCGACACCATCACCCTCGACCATGACGGGCCCGGATTCCGCATAGAGGGGGGCCTTTGGGACGGCCGCCGCCTCCACGAGCTGTACGCCGAGGCCCACACGCCCTGGGACTGGCACGCGCCCCTGTTCGAGCAGGCCCGCCAGGTGGGTGTGACCCTGTTCTCCTCGCCCTTCGACTTCACGGCCGTGGACCTGCTCGAAGACCTCGGCGCACCCGCCTACAAGATCGCCTCCTTTGAACTGGTGGACCTGCCCCTCATC
>CAIZKE010000153.1 GCA_903933475.1 uncultured Alphaproteobacteria bacterium
CTTGCTTGCCTGAACCCACGGCGCATGTTCTGTTCGCCTGTCGCTTACTCGGGCCCTTCGCGCCCACCCGCAGCCGGAATCCCTCAAGATGAACATCGTCATCCTCCTCGGTCTGCTCGTCACCTTCGCCACGGGCATACCCGTGCTGCTCCAGCTGCTGCGGGGCCACCCGAAGGGCCTGATTGTCCTGTTTTTCGCCGAGATGTGGGAGCGGTTCTCCTACTACGGCATGCGGGGCATACTGATCTTCTACCTGACCCAGCACCTGCTGTTCGACCGCGCCGAGGCCAGCTCGGTGTATGCGTCCTACACGGCCCTGGTCTATCTCCTGCCGCTTCTCGGCGGATTCATCGCCGACCGCTGGCTGGGCTCTCGCAAGGCCGTTGCCTTTGGCGCGCTTCTGCTGGTGGCGGGCCACATCTCCATGGGCTTTGAGGGCCCCCCGGCACGTCAGGACCTGATCTATGGCGGGAGGGTCTATCCAATCGCCGCCGAGGGCCGGATGGATGACCGCGTCGCCCACATCGTGGTGGAGGGCAAGAAGTACGAGTTCGGAGCGCGCGAGGGCGGCGGGATCACCATTCCGGGGGTTCCCATCGAGACCGGCCTGCCCGCCTCGATCCCTGACGGCCAGTTCGAGATCCGGACCCTCCAGGACCCGGGCTCGACCAGCATGTTCTATTTCGCCGTCTCGCTGATCATCCTCGGGGTGGGCTTCCTGAAGCCCAACATCTCCGCGGTGGTGGGGGACCTCTACCCGCATGGCGATCCCCGCCGGGATTCCGGCTTCACCCTCTATTATTACGGCATCAATCTCGGCGCCTTCTGGGCCTCCATCCTCTGCGGCCTCCTGGGACAGCACTTCGGCTGGTGGGCTGGCTTCGGCCTGGCCGGGGTCGGCATGTTCCTGGGCTGGGTAGTCTTCATGCTTGGCAAGCCCCTTCTCGAGGGCAAGGGCGAGCCGCCCAACCCCGCGAAGCTGCGCGAGCCTTTCGCCGGCTTGGTCAACCGGGAGTGGATGACCTACATCATGTCGATCCTGGCCATCGGCATCGTCTTCCTGACGGTTCAGAACAGCAAGCTGGTCGGGGGCGCGCTGATTGCGGCCATCATACTGTCCATCGCGGCCCTGGCCTGGATCATCATCCGGGTCTGCAAGACCACGGTGGAGCGCCAGAGGATGGGACTGGCCGCCATCCTGGTGCTGGGGTCGGTGGTCTTCTTCACCCTCTTCGAGCAGGCGGGATCCTCGCTCAACCTCTTCGCCTCGACCAATGTGGACCTGTCCCTGACCCAGGCGGGGGGCCACTTCCTTGGCATCCCCTTCGGCACGCCGGAGCAGTTGTCCGCCATCGGCGTGAAGCCGGCGAACTGGTGGAGCTGGATCGATACCTCGGTCGGCGCCGCCCAGACCCAGTCGTTCAATGCCGGCTTCATCCTGATCTTTGCGCCCCTGCTCGCCGCCCTGTGGACCTGGCTGGGACGTCGCGGGAAGGATCCAAATCCGACCCTGAAGTTCGGCTTCGGCCTCGTCCAGGTCGGCCTGGGCTTCCTGATCGTGGTCTGGGGTGCCGGCCTGCACGACAGCGCCTTCCGGGTGCCTCTGATCCTCCTCGGCCTGCTCTACCTCCTGCACACCACGGGCGAGCTCTTCCTGTCGCCCGTCGGCCTGTCGGAGATCACCAAGCTGACCCTGCCCGGGGTGGTATCCTTCATGATGGCAGTCTGGTTCCTGGCCTCGTCCATCGCCCAGTTCGTGGGCGGCTTTATTGCCGGGCTCCTGGTCACGGAGTCGGTCGGCGGCGAGGTCCTCGATCCCAAGCTCGCCCTGGATACGGCCATCGGCGGCTTCCAGGCCCTTGGGTGGGCGGGCGTCGGGTTTGGCGTGGTCTTTATCCTGCTCAGCTTCCTGGTGCGCGGCTGGGCCCACACGGACAAGCCGGTCCGGACCGACGCCGAGGCGGAGACCGCTGCCTCCTGACGGCCTGCCCCTCGGCGACGTTTGGTCAGCCGCCGGGGATCAGCCGCCGGAGCCGCCTACCGTCAGGCCGGTGATCTTGAGCGAGGGCTGGCCGACGCCCACGGGCACGGACTGACCCGACTTGCCGCAGACGCCGACGCCGGGATCGAAGTCGAAGTCGTCGCCGATCATGGTGACCCGCGTCAGGGCCGTCGGCCCGTCGCCGATCAGTGTGGCACCCTTCACCGGACGGGTGATCTGGCCGTCCTCGATGAGGTAGGCTTCCGTGCACTGGAAGACGAACTTGCCATTGGTGATGTCGACCTGGCCGCCGCCAAAGTTGGCGCAGTAGAGCCCCCGCTTCGTCGAGGCGATCATTTCGTCCCGGGGCGTGCTCCCGCCTTCCATCGCCGTATTGGTCATCCTCGGCATGGGGATGTGGGCGTAGGACTGGCGCCGGCCGTTCCCGGTTGCCGAAAGGCCCATCAGCCGGGCGCTCATGCGGTCGTGCATGTAGCCCACCAGAATGCCGTCCTCGATCAGCACGGTCCGGCTGGTAGGCGTGCCCTCGTCGTCGACGGTGAGTGAGCCCCGGCGGCCAGGGAGAGAGCCGTCGTCGTAGACCGTCACGCCCCGGGCGGCGACCTGCTCCCCGATCCGGCCGGCAAAGGCCGAGGAGCCCTTGCGGTTGAAATCGCCCTCGAGCCCGTGGCCCACCGCCTCATGGAGCAGGACACCGTTCCAGCCGGCGCCGAGCACCACGTCCATCTCACCGGCAGGGCAGGGGCCCGCCTCTAGGTTGACCAGGGCCTGGCGAAGGGCCTCCTCGGCCTGGCCGCGCCAGCGGTCGGGAGCGATCCACGCCTCGAATCCGGCCCGGCCGCCGGCACCGGCGAACCCGGTCTCCCGCCGGCCATCCCGCTCCACCGTGATCTGGACATTGACCCTGCAGAGGGGGCGGACGTCCCGAATGATCTGTCCGTCGGCCCGCAGGATCTCGACGGTGCGCTGCTCTCCCGCGAGGGAGGCCATCACCTGCACGACCCGGGGATCCCGCGCCCGGCACCAGGCGTCGATCTCCTGCAGCAGGGCGACCTTGGTCTCGAAGTCGGGGGAATCGGTAGGGTCCAACTCATCGTAGAGGCGGTTGTTTGTCGGCCTTGGACCTTCGTCCGCGACACCGGAATAGCCTCGGCGCGCAAGGGCGGCCGAGCCTGCGGCGCGCCTGAGGGCGGCCTCTGAGACCTCGCTGGAGTGGGCATAGCCAGCCGATTCCCCCGCCACCACCCTGAGCCCGAAGCCGTCGGAGGTGTCGTAGGCGGCGGACTTCAGCCGGCCGTCATCGAACAGAAAGGACTCGCTGCGCGACCGTTCGAAGAAGATTTCGCCGTCGTCGGCCTCGCCGACCGCATCCGCAAGCACGCGCCGGGCCGTTTCCGGCTCCAGGCCGTGGGTCTCGATCAGGGAGGCGGATTCGGGAAGGCTGGGCATGCGGGACTCCGTCGGGGTTCAAGGCCTCAGAGATAGGGCCTGCGAGCCCCGACGTCACCCTGCCACACACCCTCGGAAAGGCGTTTGGACCGCTTGGCAAGTTCGATGCGAGCGCATATGTACGCGCTCGAAGGACCGGGCCTCGGGTAACCGTCGGATCGGTGTTCACAGACGTCGGCGGAGCGGCCCCTTTCGGGCGCGTATCGTCCGCGAGTAACGACCGAGGGGACATGAAGTCTAGGGTTCAAGGCATTCGGGCGCGGTTCGCGGCGGCAGCCGCAACTGCGATGACTGTGATCTGGGGGCTTCCCGCCCTGGCTTCCGAAAACCTGGTCGGACAACCGACCCCTGGTGCGATCGGCCTGCAACCGGGGGTGACCCCCTTGAAGCACGACGCGACCTTCTTCCACGACGCGATCCTTCTGCCGATCATCACGGCCATCGTGCTGTTCGTGCTCGGCCTGCTTGTCTGGGTCATGATCCGCTACAACAAGAAGGCGAATCCAACCCCGGCGAAGTGGAGCCACAACACCGTGGTCGAGGTGGTCTGGACCATTGTGCCCATCCTGATCCTGACCGTCATCTCGGTGTTCTCGTTCCGGCTCCTTTACGCCTATCACGACATGCCCAAGCCCTACATGACGGTGAAGGCCACCGGCTACCAGTGGTACTGGGGCTATGAGTATCCCGACAACGGGATCAGCGAATTCGTCTCGAATGTCCTGCCCGAGGACAAGGCCGCCGCCCAGAAGGTTCCTTACCTCCTCGCCGCGACCGAACCCCTGGTGGTTCCCGTGGGCAAGCCCGTGCGGGTGCTGGTGACGGGTGCGGACGTGATCCACGCCTTCGCCGTCCCGGCCTTCGGCGTCATCGCGGATGCTGTCCCCGGCCGCGTGAACGAGACCTGGTTCACGATCGAGAAGCCCGGCGTCTACTATGGTAACTGCCGCGAGCTTTGCGGCATCCAGCACGCCTACATGCCCATCGAGGTTCGCGCAGTCAGCCAGGCCGACTTCGACGCCTGGACCGCATCGAAGGGCGGCTACAAGGTTGGCGGGGCTCCGGCTCCTGCCGCCACGCCCGCAGTCATCCCGGCCACGGCCCCCGCCGCAGCGCCCGCAGCAACTCCGGCCGCGGCTCCTGCCGCAGCGCCAGCATCTTCCGCAACGTCTGCGCCCGCCGCGGCGCCGGCGCTGAACTGAGGTCAGGACAGTACACATGGCCCACGCATCCGCCGTTCATCACGCTGATGATCACGACCACAAGCCGCCCTTCCTGGTGCGGTGGCTCTTCTCCACCAACCACAAGGACATCGGCACCCTCTACATCCTGTTCGCCATCATGGCCGGGCTTGTGGGCGGCGCCCTGTCCGGGCTGATCCGGCTTGAACTGGCCGAGCCCGGCCTGCAGGTCTTCATCAAGGGGGGCTGGCTCGACCAGCTCGGGCTCGTCGAGGCTTCAAACCACGGCTACAACGTCGTGGTCACCGCCCATGCCCTGATCATGATCTTCTTCATGGTCATGCCGGCCATGATCGGCGGCTTTGGCAACTGGTTCGTCCCGATCATGATCGGCGCGCCGGACATGGCCTTCCCGCGGATGAACAATGTCTCGTTCTGGCTCCTGGTGGCCGCCTGGGTCCTGCTCTGCCTGTCCCTCTTCGTGGATGGCGGCCCGGGCAAGGGCTTTGGTGGCGGGTGGACGATCTACCCGCCCCTGTCGACCTCAGGTCACACCGGCCCTGCCATGGACCTCGCCATCCTGTCGCTCCACCTGGCAGGCGCGAGCTCCATCCTGGGGGCGATCAACTTCATCACCACCATCTTCAACATGCGTGCACCGGGCATGACCCTGCACCAGATGCCGCTGTTCGCCTGGTCGGTGCTGGTGACGGCCTTCCTCCTGCTCCTGTCCCTGCCTGTCCTGGCCGGCGCCATCACCATGCTGCTGACGGACCGGAACTTTAACACCCACTTCTTCGATCCCGCCGGCGGTGGCGATCCGGTCATGTTCCAGCACCTGTTCTGGTTCTTCGGCCACCCGGAAGTCTACATCCTGATCCTGCCCGGCTTCGGCATCATCAGCCACATCGTCTCGACCTTCTCCAAGAAGCCCATCTTCGGCTACCTCGCCATGGCCTACGCCATGGTGGCCATCGGCTTCGTC
>CAIZKE010000154.1 GCA_903933475.1 uncultured Alphaproteobacteria bacterium
ACCCCCAGGGCCAGGATGGCGACGCCTACGGCCCGGGCCGCGTTCGGGTTGGCCAGCCGCTCCGGCGCCCCAAGGACGCCCAGTGGCCCGCGCCGACGCCACATGATGGTTCCGCTCACCGACAGCAGCACCAGGCCCGATGCCGCAAAGAGGCCAAGCAGCTGGTTGGCCAGCCCGAACAATTGGCCCTCATGCGCGGCGATGCCGTAGCCGATGGCCTGGTCGATCGGGTGCTTGTCCCCGAAGTCCTCCCGGCCTGTCACGGCGCCCGAGGCGGGATCCAGGGTCAGCACCACCCGTTGGGGGCGATTTGCGGTCTCGGACCGAACTGTCCAGACCGGCGAGGATCGCCAGCCTTCGCCCCTCGCAGGCGGGGCGATCAGCACTGGTGGCGGCAGGTCCATCAGTCGGACGGACGCCACCATCCGGTCCAGCGAGACTGTCGTCGGACCTGAGCCCTCGGCTGGACTCCTCGCCAGGGCGCGGTGGGTGGCGTGTCCGTCGACCAGCTCTGACTTCCGGCCTGGGGACCATTCCTGGGAGGCCGCCAGGGTCCCCGTCGCCCTGCGCACCTCCTTGAAGGCGTCATTCCAGACCGTGGTCCAGGGCAGGCCTGTGAGCAGCAGAAACAGGGCGAGCCCAGAAACCCAGAAGCCAGTGACCGCGTGCAGGTCCCGCCAGGCCAGGCGTCCGCCGAGGCCCAGCCGAGGCCAGAGGACCCCGCCGGGCCCGCGATCACCGCGCGGGAACCAGAGGACGAGGCCGGTGAGGATCATCACCACTGCCCATCCGGCGGCCAGCTCGACAAGGACAGAGCCCCGCTCGCCCATCAGGAGTTCGCCGTGGATCGTCTTGATCACCTCCATCGGCCGGTCGGCCTCGCGCTGGAGGGACAGAACCACATGGGTCTCCGGGTGGACGAAGGCGATCAGCGGTCCGTCCGGCGTCGACAGGGTGATCCGGGCGGCGTCCTCCGGGTGGGGACGGACCTCGTAGAAGCGGAGCCGGGACCCCTCCGGCCCCGCCGCAAGCGCGGCCTCTACCTGGGCCTGGGCGCTTTGCGGCCCTCCCTCCACGACGAGGCCATCGTAGGGCCGGTCCAGGATGGCCTCGACCTGGGGCTTGAACAGGTAGGCCGCTCCAGTCAGCGACAGGATGATCACGAAGGGAATGCAGAACAGCCCGGCGTAGAAGTGCCAACGCCAGACCGTCCTGTGGGCCAGGATGGCCTTGCGCTCAGCGCCAAGCAGGAACCCGGGCTCGGTCATGGCGCTCACCACCGGCTCTTGAGGTCGACCACGAAGGTCCGCTGGGGCAGGGGGTGAGAGACATAGGCCTGGTCGTTGAGCAGGTTGTCGACGCCAAGCCCCACTTCTGCCTGCTTGCCGACCGCCCAGGTGAGCCGCCCATCCAGGGTGAAGTACTCGCTCTGGAAGCCGTAGGCGTCGCCCCGGGAGAGACCGAACAAGTCCGAGTTGGGCCGGGTGGCGTAGCGCCATCCGAGTGAGGCGCGCACGGAGTCGCTCACCCGATACCGGACCGACCCGTTCGACCGCCATTCGGGGATACGCGGGAACATCTCTCCTTCGGCCGCCGGGGCGGCTGGGTTACGAAGCGTCCGGGCATCCATCCAGGAAAGGTTGGCGTCGATGTCCAGGCCCTCAATGCCGACATCCCGCGCTTCTGCGATGAGTTCGACGCCGAGCTGACGAACCCGGTCCACATTCTTGTAGGACGAGACCACCTGGCCGTAGGGGTTCAGTCCCTGGAAGCTGAAGATGGCGTCCTGGACGTCCTGCAGGAAGGCGGACCCGGTGACCCGGACGTCGCCAAAGGACCGGCGCAGGATCAGGCTGGCGTCGATGGAGGTCTCGGGCTTGAGGTTCGGGTCGAAGCTCTGCGGGTCGATCTGCTGGGTTATGTCATCGATGCGTCCCTGGAACAGCTCGCCGACGGTCGGGAAGCGCGTGGCTGTCCCAAGGCTGAGCTGGACGTCCCAACCCACCGCCAGTGGGCCCTGGAAGCTCAGCTTCGGGCTGATCGCGCTATCGGTCCGCTCCG
>CAIZKE010000155.1 GCA_903933475.1 uncultured Alphaproteobacteria bacterium
ACCAACCTGAGGTCGCCAGCCGAAGCGGCGAGTTCGAGTGCCGAGGCCACGGAGGCCTCGTCCCTGAGGTCCAGGGGCGGGTCGCTGCTCCGCCCCAGGCCGATCACCCGGTCGAAGCGGTCAGACGCCTCCAGGGCCTGGACCAGGGCCGAACCGATCCCGCCTCCCGCGCCGATGACCAGGGCGATCCCGCCCTCAGCGCTGGACGGCTCGGAAGTCTGTTCAGGGCTGGACATGACCGGGCCTCCGTGGGGTTTCGCCTGCGGGGCAGGGTCGCCCCACAGACTGTCCGCATACGCCTTCCCGGATATCCCGGCGATCTTCTCGTGGCTCCATCGCCCGTAGGTCCTGATTACCCGTGTGGCGCGCCCTGCAGGCCTCCCAGATTTCCTGATCCCGCTCGGAACTTTAGTCCATCGTTAATGGCCTGTTTTTCAGGCATGAGGCGAGGCCCAGGAGCCCGGCCCATGCAAGATTTTCTGCTGTTCGCCCTCGTCGGTCTTCTGGCCCAGGCGGTGGATGGCGCCCTCGGCATGGCCTACGGGGTTATTTCGTCCATGGTCCTGCTGAGCTTCGGCGTGCCGCCCGCCGTGGCTTCTGCCAGCGTCCATGCGGCCGAGGTCTTCACCACCGCCGCCTCGGCCGGCTCCCATGTCTGGCATCGTAATGTGAACTGGAAGCTCTTCACGCCCCTCGCCATTGGCGGCTGTGTGGGCGGCGCCCTTGGTGCCTTCGTCCTGACCTCGATTGATGGGGCGGTCCTTAAGCCCTGGATCACCGGCTACCTCGCCCTGATGGGTTGCGTGATCCTCTGGCGCGCTCTCCGTAGTCCGGTGCTGCGGCACTTCCCCGTGAAGTTCAGCGGCCCCCTCGGCTTCTTCGGCGGACTGTTCGATGCCATCGGCGGCGGTGGCTGGGGCCCGACGGTCACCACGGCCATGGTCGGCGTCGGCGGCGATCCCCGCACCAGCATCGGCACCGCCAACACGGCCGAGTTCCTCGTCACTTCCACCATCTCGGCGACCTTCCTGGCGACCCTCCTCACCGGACACTGGGCCGATGCAGGGGACCTGACCGGCCACGCCACGGCAGTGGCGGGCCTGGTCGCCGGGGGCCTGGTCTCTGCGCCGCTGGCGGGCCTGATGGTCAAGCTGGCGCCCCAGCGGATCCTCACCGGGGCCGTCGGCGTCCTGGTCGCCTGCCTCGCCGCCTACCAGGCCGCCCGCCTCGCCGGCTGGGTCTAGAGGACCAGCTTGTCGAAATCGCTGGCGTCGTGGCGCTCGAGAAGCTGGCTCTCGGGCTTGCCGAAGGGCCGGTTCACGGCCCGTCCGCGCTTGGCCGCCGGCCGGGCGGCGATGGCGTCAGCCCAGCGGTTGACGTGGACGTACTCGTGCACCTGCAGGAACTCGCCGCCACCATACATCTCGCCCTTGGCCATGGCGCCATACCAGGGCCAGATCGCCATGTCGGCGATGGTGAAGTCCGGCCCGGCGATGAACTCGCTTTCGGCCAGGCGGCGGTCCAGCACGTCCATCTGGCGCTTCACCTCCATGGCGAAGCGGTCGATGGCGTATTCGATCTTCATCGGCGCATAGGCGTAGAAGTGGCCGAAGCCGCCGCCCAAGTAGGGAGCGCTGCCCATCTGCCAGAACAGCCAGGACATGCATTCGGCCCGGGCGCCCGGCTCGGTGGGCAGGAAGGCGCCGAACTTCTCGGCCAGGTGCACCAGGATGGCGCCGGACTCAAAGACCCGGATCGGCTTCGGTCCGCTGCGGTCCAGCAGGGCGGGGATCTTCGAGTTCGGGTTGATGTCGACGAAGCCGCTCGTGAACTGGTCGCCCTCGTTGATGCGGATCAGCCAGGCGTCGTACTCGGCCCCGGAATGGCCGAGGGCCAGAAGCTCCTCCAGCATCACCGTCACCTTCACCCCGTTGGGCGTGCCCAGGGAGTAGAGCTGCATCGGGTGGCGGCCCACCGGCAGGTCCTTCTCCTGGGTAGGTCCGGCGATGGGCCGGTTGATGTTTGCGAACCGGCCGCCGTTCTCGCGGTTCCAGGTCCAGATCTTCGGCGGGACATATTCGGCGTCGGACATTGGTGGTCTCCCCTGTCGGGCGCTGCCGCCCACGCGGGCACCCCTCGGAGCCAGAATAGCTATCCGCCCGGGTTTCCCAATGGGATTTTGCGCATCGGGCCCGGGCACCTATCTCCTGGGTCCAGTCCCCGGAGAAAACCCCATGCCCCAACCCGCCCGCCCCAGCCGCCGCGACCTGATCGCTGGAGCTTCTCTTGCCGCTGCCGCCACGCCCGCCCTTGCAGCCGAGGTCCTGCCCGCCGGGGCGCTGAAGGGCCGATCGGTCCTGATCACCGGTGCCAGCTCGGGCTTCGGGCGGCTTACCGCCCTGCACCTGGCTGGCCTCGGCGCCCACGTCATCGCCTCCATGCGAAACCTTCAGGGCGGACGGCGTCCCGAGGCCGTCTCCCTGAAGGCCGAGGCCGCCGGCCTTCCAGGGCGGCTGGACCTGGTCGAGATCGACGTCATCCGGGCCGACCAGGTCGCCTCCGGCGTCGCCGCAGCCGAGCGCCTGGCCGGCGGCGGCCTCGACGTCCTGGTCTCCAATGCCGGAATTGGCCTCTCGGGCCCCCTCGAGCTGCACGACGAAGCGGCGCTGGAGGCGGAGTTCCAGACCAACCTGCTGGGCGGCCTGCGCATGGCCCGGGCTGTCCTGCCCGGCATGCGGGCGCGTCGCGCCGGCCTGATCCTCCCGGTCTCCTCGCAGCTTGGCCGGATCGTCATGCCCAACATGGGCGGTTACTGCTCCGGCAAGTGGGGGCTGGAGGCCGCCTTTGAGGCCATGGCCTACGAGCTCGCCCCCCTCGGCGTCGATGTGACCATCGTCCAGCCCGGCGGCTATCCGACCCGAATCTGGGAGACAGGCACAAAGGCCGTCGAGGCCATGATCGCCCGCAACCCGCCGGAGCGGGTCCAGGCCTACGCCCAGCACATCGCCATGACCCGGGCCTCCATGACCGCCCCACGCCGGTCGGACCCCATGGATGTGGCCCACGCCATCGCCGGCCTGATCGCCCTGCGAGCAGGGGACCGCCCCCTTCGCCAGCCGGTCCATCCGGACACCACCGTCACCACTGCGGTCAACCAGGCCCTCTCGGATGTCCAGGACAAGGTGCTTTCCCGGGGCCCCTACGCCGCCTGGCGCGCCGCGGTGAAGGGATAGGGTGCGGTTTCCGGTTGCCTCCTGCGCCGGCGGCGCCAAAGTCTCCCGCCAAGAGAAAACCCCCGATCCGGTCAGGAGTACGACCCCGATGACACCCGCCGATGACGCCGCCCCCGTCCGCTCCCTCGACAAGGATGCCCTGAAGGCGAAGTACCGGGCCGAGCGCGACAAGCGCCTGCGCGCGGATGGCAACGACCAGTACGTCCGGGTCGCTGGGGTCTTCGCCGGTTATCTCGACGATCCCTACACGCCCTTCCAGCCCCGCGAGCCCAAGACCGACCACGTGGAGTTCGCTTTCATCGGCGGCGGCTTTGCGGGCCTCGTCGCCGGCGCCCGCCTCGTAGAGGCTGGCATCACCGACGTGCGCATCATCGAGAAGGGCGGCGACTTCGGCGGTACCTGGTACTGGAACCGCTATCCCGGTGCCCAGTGTGACACCGCCTCCATGATCTACATGCCCCTCCTGGAGGAGACGGGGCACATCCCGCGGGAAAAGTACGCCCACGCCCCAGAGATCCTCGAGCAGTGCCAGCGCATCGGCCGCAAGTACAACCTCTACGACAACGCCCTCTTCCACACTGAGGTGAAGGACCTGACCTGGGACGAGGAGAACGACGTCTGGGTCATCACCACCAACCGCGACGACCGCTTCACCGCCCGATTCCTGGGCTCGGGCACTGGGCCCCTGCACGTCCCCAAGCTGCCGGGCATCCCGGGCATTGAGAGCTTCAAGGGGCATTCCTTCCACACCAGCCGCTGGGACTATGACTATACGGGCGGCGATCCCCTCGGCGCGCCGCTCTCGAAGCTGGGCGACAAGCGGGTGGCCATCATCGGCACAGGTGCCACGGCGGTGCAGTGCGTTCCGCACCTGGCACGCGCCTGCAAGGAGCTCCTGGTCTTCCAGCGCACCCCCTCCTCGGTGGACGTCCGGGCCAATGCCCCTATCGATCCAGAGTGGTTCGCCTCTATCGCCACCCCCGGCTGGCAGCAGCGCTGGCTGGAGAACTTCACCGACAACCAGGCCGGCGGCGGCGCGGAGGAGGACCTGGTCAAGGACGGCTGGACAGACCTGTCCCGGCGCATCCGCGAGAAGATGAAGACCATCCCGCCCGAGCAGATGAGCCCCCAGGCCATGCTTGCTGCCTTCGAGGACTCTGACTTCGAAAAGATGGAGGAGATCCGCGCCCGGGTGGACTCCATCGTCTCCGACAGCAAGGCCGCCCAGGACCTCAAGGCCTGGTACAACCAGCTCTGCAAGCGGCCGTGCTTCCATGACACCTACCTGCAGGCCTTCAACGAACCTTCCACCCGCCTGATCGATACCGACGGCAAGGGTGTGGAGCGGATCACCGAGACAGGCGTGGTCGTGGCCGGGGTCGAGTACCCCGTCGACTGCATCATCTACGCCTCGGGGTTCGAGGTGGGCACCGACTACACCCGGCGAACCGGCTTCGACCTCACCGGCGTGGATGGGCTGAAGCTCTCCCAGGCCTGGGCCGAGGGTATGCGCTCCCTGCATGGCCTGCACGTCCGGGGCTTCCCCAACGCCTTCTTTGTCCAGCCCACGCAGGGCGCCAACCTGATCTCCAACGTGCCCCACAACCTGACCGACTCCGGGCGCACCATCGCCACCGTGGTGGCCGAGGCGAAGCAGCGGGGTGCCGTGCGGGTCGAGGTGAGCCAGAAGGCCCAGGATGACTGGGTCGCCCTGCTGCTCACCGGCCCCGGGCGGATAATGATGGGCTCATCGGAATGCACGCCCGGCTATTACAATAACGAGGGCCAGGCGATGGGGCCGGGGGCGAAGTACTACGTCGGCTACCCCTACGGGGCCAGCGCCTTCTTCCGCTATATCGACGGCTGGCGGAAGTCCGGGACGTTCGAGGGTCTGGAGTTCGCCTGATCCCCGCCCGGCGGTAGGTCAGGGGCGCTAGCCTGCCAGCTGAGCCTTCCGCTCCCGACGGCGGCGGGTCAGGACATGCTCGGTGTAGCCATTGGGCTGGGCCCGGCCCTCGAAGACCAGCTCCAGCGCCGCCTGGAAGGCTACGCTGTCAGGACGACCGGCCATGGGCGAATAGGCCGCATCGCTGGCGTTCTGGCCGTCCACCACCGCCGCCATCCGGGCGAAGGTCTCGCGGACCTGGGCCTCGGTGCAGACCCCGTGGTGCAGCCAGTTGGCGATGTGCTGGCTGGAGATCCGCAGGGTCGCACGGTCCTCCATCAGGCCCACGTCGTGGATATCCGGCACCTTCGAGCAGCCGACCCCCTGGTCGATCCAGCGCACCACATAGCCGAGGATACCCTGGGCGTTGTTGTCCAGTTCCTGCTGCACCTCCTCCGGGCGCCAGTTCGAGCGGGCCAGGGGCGGGGTCAGGAGGGCGTCGAGGCCCGTGCGCGGGCCGCCGGCCAGGCTGGCCTGGAGGGCTGCGACATCCACCTCGTGGTAGTGCAGGGCGTGCAGGGTGGCAGCGGTGGGCGAGGGCACCCAGGCGGTGTTGGCCCCCGCCTTCGGATGTCCGACCTTGGCGGCCAGCATGTCCTTCATCATGTCCGGGGCGGCCCACATGCCCTTGCCGATCTGCGCCCGGCCGGGGAAGCCGGCGGCGAGGCCGATCTCGACATTCCGCTTCTCATAGGCGGCCAGCCAGCCTTCTGCCTTCATGGCGTCCTTGCGGACCATGGGGCCGGCCTCCATGGCCGTGTGGATCTCGTCCCCCGTCCGGTCGAGGAAGCCGGTGTTGATGAAGACGATACGGTCCTTCGCCGCGGCGATGCAGGCGGCGAGGTTGGCGCTGGTCCTGCGCTCCTCGTCCATGATGCCCATCTTCACGGTGTTGCGGGCCAGGCCGAGGGCGTCCTCCACCTGGTCGAACAGGCTCACCGCCAGGGCGACCTCGTCCGGCCCGTGCATCTTGGGCTTCACGACATAGACCGATCCGGCCGGGCTGTTGAGGCGGGCACCATTCAGGTCGTGGAGGGCGGCGGCCACAGTGACCAGGGCGTCGACGGCGGACTCGTAGACCGGGGCTCCGTCCAGGGTGACCATGTCCGTCAGCATGTGGTGACCGACATTGCGCACCAGCATCAGGGAACGGCCGCGCAGCACCACCTCGCCGCCGCCGGGAGCC
>CAIZKE010000156.1 GCA_903933475.1 uncultured Alphaproteobacteria bacterium
AGGAGCGCGTCGACCCCGGCCCTCGTCACCGATCGGTCCCGAACTCTCGGCCGAGGTCGGCGGCGATCGTCTCCAGCACAGGTGCCCATTTGGCGTAGGCCTCGGGCTGGTAGAGGCGCACCTGCGGGTACCAGGGATACCGGTCGGTGCCGAGTGGGGTCCAGGCGCCCTTGGCGGAGATCAGCCAGGCGGGTGTCCCCGTGGCGGCCGCCAGGTTGAAGGTCGCATTGGAGAAGCCGATGATCAGGTCCATGGCGCTGGACAGGGCGGCGACGTCATCGAGGTCCTGCTTCAGGTCGATGCCGGGCGGGTTCCAGACCTCGACGCCGAAGCGTTCCCGGGCCATCCGCAGTTCATCCTCGACGTCGCCGTACTGCAGGTTCACGAAGATGGTCCCCTTCGTGCGAAGGACGGGTTCCCAGGCGTCGAAGGGCGAGAAGTACCGGTTCCTCCCCCCGGTCAGGATCGCGCTCTTCCAGAGCAGGCCCACCTTGGGGCCTGCGGGTGCGGATTCGAGTACGTGCCGCCAATGGGCGACGCGCTCGGGGTCAGGAACCAGGTAGCCTCTCCTGTCCGGGAAAGACCCCAGATCGGGTCGGAATTCCGGCAGGCAGGAGCCAATTGGGGACCAGTAGTCAATTCCGGCGCCGCCCTTTTCGAGATTGGGAATGAGCCTGATCGTCCGCCCGCTGGCGTTGACGGTTACGTGCGGCTCGACCCGGGCGGACGGGAAGCTGCGGGCGAAGAGCGAGACCAGGCGGGGCTCGACCGCCAGGGTGAGGCGGCCCCCGGGTCCCAATCGCCCGAGGACATCGGGCAGTATGCCGCCAAAGAGCACCTCGTCGCCCAGGCCCTGCTCGGCGATCAGCAGGAGGGACTTTCCCTCGAGGGGAAGTCCAGGCTTCCACCTGGGTCCCTCCATGGCGAAGTAGGTCCCGTCAGGGAAGTTGAGGTCGTTCCGCGCCTCGTAGTTCTTCCAGCCGTCGGCCAACCTTCCCATCGTGATCTGGGCGAGGCCCCGGGTGAGGTTCATCATCGCCTTCTCATCGGCGGAAGTGGGCCTCTTCAGGGCGTCCTCAATCTCCTTGAGGGCGGCCTCCGGATCGCCGAGGTTCATCCAGAGGTTGCCGAGGTTGTACCTCGCGCGGCCGAGACCGGGGTTGAGGCGGAGGGCCTCGCGGTAAAAGACCTCGGCGTTTTGCGGGTCACCGTTGTCGGACACCATCGACCCGAGGCTGTTCCAGAGATTGGCGTGGCCGGGGTGCTGGGCCAGGAAGCTACGCAGATATTCGATGGCTTCGGGCACCCGGTCCTGGGCCCGGATCGCCAGGGCCAGGTTGTTGACCCCTTCGACATGCCCAGGTACCCGGGAGAGGAAGATCCCGAGGATCTTTTCGGTGGTTTCGAACATGCCCATCCGGAAGCCGAGCCGGCCGAGGTTGACCAGGATTTCATCATCCTCGGGCATGAGGGCCAGGGCGGCCTCGTAGCAGGACAGGGAGTTCACGAAATCCCCGCGCCCCTCCTGGGCGACGGCGAGTATGTGCCAGCCCACACCGCAGCGCTCGTCGATCTGGAGGGCTTCGAGGGCCAGTGTGGCCGCCGAGTCGAGGCGATGGTGTCTGATGTCCTGGACTGCGCGCTCGAGTATGCCCGAAATCTGAAGGGTCTTCTGCTCTGCGAGGGTCTTCCTGAGCAGCCTAAGGGACTCGGGGGAGGCGCTGGAGCCCATCAGGCCCGCCGCGGCACCGCGGGCTTGCAGGGGCGGGGCAGGAATTGAAGGCTCACGCATGGGTC
>CAIZKE010000157.1 GCA_903933475.1 uncultured Alphaproteobacteria bacterium
AGGCCTCTGCGAAAGCGGTGTCGGGCGCGCGGTTTGGGGGTATCGGAGCGGTGTTGGGCAGGTTTGTCGGCGCCGCGCCGGTCGGCGAGGTGGTATCGGTTAGGCTGCGAGGGCCTGGCCGGTATCCCGGCCAGGTCCGTGGGGCGGCTCAGGCCCTGGTTGCCGTCCTCAGGTTGAAGGCGATGAGCACCAGATCGAGGTGGAAGGCGTTGGCCACAAGGCCGCGATAGCGCATGCGCTCGAGCCCATAGCGCCCCTTGAGTTGCGAGAAGGTGCGCTCCACGGCTGTGCGCACACGGCCGATCAGCTTGTTGCGAACGATCTGCCAGCGGGGCAGCGTCACCTGGTGCTTGTTGCGCCGATGCTGGATACGGTCCTTGATGCCCCGTGCCTTGAGCGCCTCACGCCGCGCCCGCTTCTCATACGCCTTGTCGGCATAGACCGCCTGCTCGTCTCCCACGACGAGCGCATCGGCCACCTCGCTCTCATACACCTTGGCGGGGGTGAGCACCCGCGTCCGCACCAGCCCCGAGCCCGCATCCACACCCACATGCGCCTTGTAGCCGAAGAACGCGCTGCGACCCGGCCCCCGCCGCGTCCAGTTGGCATCCGGGTCATGCGGCGAGCGGCTCTCGATCCCCTTGGGGGTCGTGCCCGATGCCGGCTGTCGCACCGCGCTGCGCACCACGGTCGCATCGATCAGGGTGCCCGTCTTGAGCACCAGCCCAGCCGCATCGAGCTGCCCCAGAACTTCAGCGAACAGCGTCTCGCCGAGGCCCGCCGCCTTCAGCGCATTGCGGAACCGGCACAGCGTCGTCTCATCCGGCGTCGGGGCATCCAGCGCCAGTCCGCAGAAGCGACGGAACGACACCCGGTCCAGCAAGGCCTCCTCAAGCCCGGGATCGGAGAGCCCGTACCATTGCTGCAGCAGCAGAGCCTTGAACATCGACAGCGGATCATAGGGCGGGCGGCCTGTCTCACCAGGACGCACCTGGCTCACCAGCGCACTGATCGGCTGCCAGTCCAGCAGGCCGTTGATCCGCTCCAGCCGTTCGTTCCGGCCAAACCCAGCCGGAAGGAACGCATCCAGAAAACTCACCTGTTCCATTCACCGGCCCTCCATCCAAAGCCAGTGAATCACATCCACAAACAATCGCAAGTTTCGCAGAGGCCTCCCTTGCGGGAGAGGGAAAGTGCGGTGTCTACCGCGGCAAACCAGTCCCCATGCGCGGGCCATCGAGCACTGCGGCGCCGGTATCTTCCACCCGCGCCACCTCGTAGCCCGCCTGACCCAGCAGCGCCGGCAGGCCCACCGGCCCGACAAGGTGTCCCGCGCCAACGATCATGATCGCGGGGACATTGGTCTCGAGCAGACGCTCTGCCTCGGGCAGCCAGCGCTTGTTGCGGTCGCCGAGCAAGCGATCGAACAGCTTGTCGCCCGGCGCGCCGATTCCGCTATTGATGGTCTTGCCGAGACCGACCTGGTTACCCGAGATCCATGCGCCATACAGGTCGTCGATATCGGCTTCCGCCTGTCCGGAGGTCAGGGCGTCGGCGGTTTCCAGCAAAGCGGCGATCTGATCCTCGTTCGACATGCCGCCAATCAGCGCGAACTGCTCCTCAGGGGTTTCGAGCCCTCGCTGCCGGTTGGCCGGAATCTCGGCGCCGACCGTCATTTCGACGCCGGCGAGGCTGGCCATGCCGCCCTCGCTGCTCATCGTGGCGGCCAGCGTCGTGCTCGCGAGCCAGGGGCGCATCTGGCCGATCGCCTCGCGCGTCAGCCCCGCGGCGACTACCGCGGCTTCGACGCGCTTCGCCTGGTCGGCGTCGAGATGGGACCACAGCGTCGTGCCGTCGCTGTAATAGCCTTCGGTGATGCTGAGCCGGGTAAGCGTTGCGATCGAGGGCGCGTCGAGCACCATCTCGAACCACACCTCGCGCGCATGGGCCAGCGCCAGATCGAAGGCGAGGCTGCGCCAGTCACGCGGCTGATCGAGAATGTGAACGGCGCCGAAGATCCAGATGGCACTGTCATCATCCGCAACACGCCAAAGCGCCGGCGCGGCGGAGGCGGGCAGGGCCGCGCTTGCGAGGAGCAGTGCCGTGGCTGCACCAGCAATGTGCCGCCGCCAGCCCATAGCGCCCTCAGTGCGTCCAGGGCGTCTTGCGGTCGGAGCGGAAATTGTCCGA
>CAIZKE010000158.1 GCA_903933475.1 uncultured Alphaproteobacteria bacterium
CCGGGGTCCGCCGAGGCGACCCGCCTGCTCCGTCCCCTTGGCTTCGGCCGGGCCGACCTCGTGGTCGCTGCCCCACGCAGCTGGCTCGACGTGTCCGTCATGTCCGACCTCGAGGACGTGGCCCATGAGCGACTGGTCCGTACCGGCCGCCGGCTGAGGGTGGCGACCAAGTACCTGGCCCAGACCCGTGAATTCTTCGCCCGCCACGGAATCGCCGATTACCGGATCGTCGAGTCGGGGGGTGCCACCGAAGGCGCCCCGGCCGCTGGGGTCGCCGACATCGTCGTCGACATCACAACGACGGGGGCCACCCTTCAGGCCAATGACCTGAAGATCCTGGGGGACGGTGTCATCCTGAGGAGCCAGGCCCACCTCGCCGCAGGCCTTCGGGCCGACTGGACCCCTGAGGGGCTCGCCGCTGCGGAATCGCTGATCCGGATCTTCGAGGCCCGGGCTGCCGCCCATGCCTCGGCCACCCTCATCTGGCCCGGCGGCGACGACGATCCGATCCTGCCCGACCTTGAGGCCCTGGGGGCCGTCCGACGGCCCAACGGCCTGCTGGCACCGGTCGCCCTGGTCCCCCGGGTGGCGGAACGTCTGACTGCCGCGGGACGGGGGCCGGTTACCGCCTCCCGGCCGGACTTCGTCTTCGAGAGGGCCTGTCCGCCATGGGACGGTCTCCGGGCCGCTCTGAGAAAAACTGACACGTGAGTCAGATAATTCCCTGTTCCTCTCCAAAGGTGGGCCTTGAATCAGGGCGGTGGTTGACAGGATCGCGAATTTGACCTCAATTCCCCCCAAGCGAGAGACACGACGGCATTCGACCATCGATCTCCGGCGTTTCGGGGAGGAAACGCCCTTCTAGATTCGAAGCCGCAGAGCTTCAGCAACCCGCCGGAAGGCGGGTTGTTTTTTGCCCGCCCTCAGTATTTTGACCAACCTGTCAATTTAGGGGTGCAGCCGGACCCGGGCTCGGCTGGCGGCGGCGAAGGCGGCGCTTGCGTCCAGGCGGGCGATGCCGCCAGAAGGAGGAGGGTGGCCGCGGCCGCCCGCAGGGGTCCGTTTCAGGTCTTGTCGCCAGACCGCCGCTAAAGCCCTCGATCCACCAGCCCGTCGAAACCCGGAGACCCATGTCCATGCAACGTCCCAGGGTCGTCATCGTTGGCGCTGGCCCGGCAGGTCTCATGGCTGCCGAGACGCTGGCCCGCGGCGGAGCCCGGGTCGTGGTGCACGAGCGTATGCCCAGTCCGGCGCGACGCCTGCTGATGGCCGGGCGCGGGGGTCTCAACCTGACCCACTCCGAGGGCCTGACGGAGATGATCGCCCGTTACGGCGACCGGTCGGGGACCCTCGCCCCCCTGCTGGAGGCCTTTCCGCCCCAGGCCCTGCGCGACTGGGCCGAAGGCCTGGGCCAGGACACCTTCGTCGGCTCCAGCGGCCGGGTGTTTCCACGCCGCCTGAAGGCCTCGCCCCTCGTCCGGGCCTGGCTGGCCCGGCTTGACAGCCTGGGCGTGGAGCTTCGGCTTCGCTCGACCTGGACGGGCTGGGACGGGGAGGGCCGACCCACCTTCCGCCAGGCCGGGGGCGAGGACACCCCCGAGGTGGGCCCCGAGGCAGCCGACGCCCTTCTGCTCTCCACGGGTGGGGCGAGCTGGCCCCGGCTGGGCGCGGACGGCACCTGGGTTGCGACCCTTGCGGCGGCGGGCGTGGGGTCGGCGCCCCTCAGGCCTGCCAACTGCGGCTTCGTCGCAGACTTCAGCCCGGCCTTTCCCGGCGACCATGCCGGTCGGCCCTTGAAGGGTGTCGAGGTCCGGTTCGCCGGGCGCGCAGTGCGGGGCGAGGTGATGCTGACCCGGCAGGGGATCGAGGGCGGAGCCGTCTACGCGCTTTCGGCCGCCCTCCGGGACGCAGTGGAGGCGGGGGGCGAGGCCATGGTCGAGATCGACCTCAGGCCGGGCCGCAGCCTCGAAGATCTTGTCGCAAGGCTGGCGCGCACCGACCGGAAGGCCAGCCTCTCCAACCGTCTCCGCAAGGCCTTGGCCCTGTCGCCGCAGGAGATCGGGCTCCTCCGCGAGGCGGGGCCGCTAGCATCGGACCTGGAGGCCCTGGCAGCGCGCATCCGCTCGATTCCCCTGCGCCTGACCGGGACCACAGGGCTGGACCGCGCGATCTCCACCGCCGGTGGTGTCCGGTTCGAAGATCTCGACCCGGGCCTTCAGCTCCGCGCCCGGCCGGGGGTCTGGATCGCCGGGGAGATGCTCGACTGGGAGGCACCTACGGGCGGCTATCTCCTCCAGGCCGTCTTCGCCACAGGCGTTCACGCCGCCCGGGACATCCTCTCCCAGCGGGGATGAGTCCCTACCAGATGCGGGCCCGCGCCTCCGGAGGCAGGTACATGCCGTCCCCCGGCTTCACACCGAAGGCCTGGTAGAAGGCATCGACATTGCGCATCGGGACGGAGACGCGCGCCCGGGGTGGCGAGTGCGAATCGGTGGACAAAAGCTGGCGGGCCCTGTCCTCCCGAACCTTGGAGCGCCAGACCTGGGCCCACCCGTAGAATACCCTCTGCTCTCCAGTCAGCCCATCGATCACCGGGGCGGGTGCGCCCTTCAGGGAGGTCCGGTAGGCGTCCAGGGCGAGCAGGACCCCGCCCAGGTCGGCGATGTTCTCGCCCATGGTCAGATCGCTCTTGATGAAGGCGCCGGGCAGGACCTCGAAGGCAGAGTACTGGGCACCCAGCTTGGTCGCCTCGGTGGTGAAGCGCTTGGCGTCCTCGGGGGTCCACCAGTCGGACAGCCGGCCGTCGCCGTCGGACTTGCGGCCCTGATCATCGAATCCATGGGTGATCTCGTGGCCGATCACACCGCCGATCCCGCCGTAATTGATGGCCATGTCGCCGTTGGGATCGAAGAAGGGCGGCTGCAGTATGGCAGCTGGGAAGACGATCATGTTCCGGGTCGAGGCGTAATAGGCGTTCACCGTCGCCGGGGTCATTCCCCACTCCTTCCGGTCGACCGGCTGGTCGAGACGGGCAATGCGGCGGTTCCAGTCCCACTGGCGTGAGCGGCTGACATCGCCGAACAGGTCTCCCGGTTTCATCTCCAGCCCGGAATAGTCCCGCCAGGTCTCGGGATAGCCGATCATGACGCTTAACTTGGACAGCTTCTCCAGCGCCTTGGCCCGTGTCTCGGGACCCATCCACGAGACGGTCTCGATCCGGCCCCGCATGGCGGTCTTGATGTCGGCGACCAGTCCCTCCATCAGCGCCTTGGACTCAGGGGGGAAGTAGGCAGCGACATAGTCACGGCCCAGGGCCTCGCCCAGCTGGTCGTCCACCAGGGTCACGGCGCGCTTCCAGCGCGGTTGCTGTTGCGGCTGACCGGTCAGCACCTTGCCGCGGAACTCGAAGTTGGCCTGTTCGAAGGCCGGGGCGAGGTAGGGTGCGGCCTTATCGGTCAGGCTCAGGGCCATGTAGGCCTTCAGGGTGGAGATGGGAGTTTCGGCGAAGATTTTTGCGATCTCAGGGAAGGCGCCCTGTTCTCTAACCACCACCCGCTTCACCCCACCGAGGCCTGCAGCCTTGAGATAGTCCGCCCAGGGAAAGCCGGTAGCACTCCGGGACAGTCCGGCCAGGTCCGTGGCGTTGTAGGTGCGGTCGCGGTCGCGGCGCTGGGCGCTGGTCCAGGACGCCGTGGCGATCCGGGTCTCGAAGGCCAGGATTGCATCCGCGGATTTGGCGGCATCCGGCCAGCCGGCGAGACCTAGCATCCGCTCTACATAGGCCCGGTACTCTGTCCTCTGTCGCGCGAAACGCGGCTCCAGGTAGTAGTCGCGGTCCGGAAGATTGAGGCCGGACTGGCCAAGGTAGACGGCATAGGCCTGCGGGTTGCGGGCATCATCCGAGATAAACACCGAGAAGATGGATCCGCCAAACCCGCCTGCGGCCTTGCCCATGAGCCGAGCGATGTCCCGCCGGCTGCCGGCCGCGCGGATTTCCGCAAGGGCGGGCTGGATGGGCCCCGCGCCCAGGGCGGTCACGGCCTGTTCGTCCATGAAGTTACGATAGAGGGTCGCCAGGCGCTGGCGGTCAGGCGAGGGTGCCGGATCGGCGGCTGCGGTCTCCAGGACGGCGTGCATCCGGTCCACCGAGAGTTCGCGCAGGCCGTCGAAGGCCCCGAAGCTCGACCGGTCCGCCGGGATGACCAGCCGATCCACATAGGCACCATTGGCGTGGGCGAAGAAATCCTGGCCGGCGGGGATCGTCGCATCGCGCCCGGACATGTCGAAGCCCCAGGTGCCCATGCGGGGGGCGCTGAGGTCGGCCGCGAAGGCCGGCGGGGCGAGGGCCGACAGGACAAGGGCGGCGGCCCCGAGGGCGAGGCGGGGGCGGGACAGGGACATCAGCAACTCCGGTCATCGATAGGTCGGGGCGCGAACAATGCCGCTGAACCGCGCCTCCGGCATCCATTTTCTGGCACCTGGGCGATTCCAGGCCGCCGCGATCGAGGGCGAAGTCGCGACGGGGTCGCGCACCCCGGTGTCCTGGGCCATAGTCCGGTCTGACGAGGAAAACCATGGCGCACCCGGCTCCCGGAGATTTCAAGGACGTTGTCCTGTTCCTGGCGACGGCGGGCATCGTGGTTCCCCTGTTCCGTCGCTGGCGGATCAGTCCGGTGTTGGGCTTCCTCGGGGCGGGCGTCCTGCTTGGACCTTCCGGACTGGGTGCCCTGGGCGCGCATGCGCCCTGGGTTGCTGAGCTCACCATCAATTCGCCCCGGGAACTTGCCCAGCTGGGCGAGCTGGGCGTGGTCTTCCTGATGTTCATGATCGGGCTCGAACTGTCCTGGGCCCGGCTCTGGCTCATGCGGCGCTATGTCTTCGGTCTGGGTGCCCTGCAGGTCCTCGGCTGCGGGCTGATCGTTGGCCTGACGTCCTATCTCCTCGGGGCCTCCCCTGCCGCCGCCGCCGCGGTTGGCGCGGCCATGGCGCTTTCGTCCACCGCCGTCGTCATGCCCATCCTCACGGAGAATCGCCGCCAGCACGTCCAGGCCGGGCGGGTCACCTTCGCCGTGCTCCTGTTCCAGGATCTCGCCGTCGCGCCCATACTGATCACCCTTTCCCTCCTCGGCCGTGAGGACGGCGCGGGCCTGTCGCCCGATTTGCTCCTTAGCTTCGCACCGGCGGTCGCCGTAGTCGCCGGCCTGGTCGGGTTCGGCCGGTTCCTCCTGCGCCCCATGATGCGGTCGGTGGCCAAGGCGCGGAGCGAGGAGCTGTTCATGGCCGCCTGCCTCCTGGTGGTCCTGGGGTCCGGCCTGCTGGCGGCCTTCGCCGGCCTCTCCATGGCGCTCGGCGCCTTTGTCGCCGGCCTGCTCCTGGCCGAGACCGAATTCCGCCATCAGGTCGAGCAGGTCATCGAACCCTTCAAGGGCCTGCTGCTCGGGCTCTTCTTTCTCGCCGCCGGGATCGGCCTGGATGTCGGCCTGATTCTCGAGGAGCCCCTCCAGGTCGCTGGTGTCACCTTCGGCCTCATGGGCCTGAATGCAGCCCTGATCTTCGGGCTTGCCAGAGGGTTTGGCCTGAAATGGCGGTCGGCCGTGGAAACCGCCCTGCTCCTGGCGGCCAGCGGGGAGTTTGCCTTCGTCATCCTCGGCTCGGCCATGACCCAGGGCCTGGTTCCCGATGCGCTGGGGCAAAGCCTGCTGGTCTCGGCGACCCTGTCCATGATGTGCATCCCGGCCCTTGCCGCCCTGGGGCTGCGAATTGCCGGGCGCGCCGTCGCCGGTGTCGCCGAGGCTGCGGGCCCTGGGGAGACTGGGGAAGGGCGGATCCTGCTGGTTGGCTTTGGCCGGGTCGGCCGGCTGGTCGGCGAAATGCTCGACCGGCACGGCCTGCCCTGGTCGGCGATCGACCAGGATGCAGGTGTGGTCGAGCGGGGACGCCGGGCCGGGCACAGCCTCTTCTTCGGAGACGCCCAGCGTCCGGGCTTCCTCGAGCGCTGTGGCCTGGATTCGGCCCGGGCCCTCGTCGTTACCGCCGACGCCGACGGGGATGACCTCGGTGCCGTCGAGGCCCTGGTCTCCCTCGTCCGTGACCGCAGGCCGGACCTGACCATCGTCGCGCGGGCGCGGGACAGCCTGCAGGCCCTGCGTTTGTATGACCTGGGGGTGAGCGATGCGGTGCCAGAGACGGTGGAGGCCAGTCTCCAGCTCTCAGAGGCGGTCCTGTTGGGCGTCGGCCTACCCGCCGGGCCTGTGATCGCCTCTATCCACGAAAGACGGGATGCCTTCCGGCGGGAACTCAACCCTAGGGATGGATTGCGCTCATGAGGCCCTGGCGGTCCCGGAGCCTCGGGATTCCGGCTTTCGCTCCCGGAAGCGAACCGCAAAAACAAGTTAGTGTTGCACTCCCGACACTTCCACGACATGTCGAGGGTGGTATACAAACAGTTAGGTGTCTGAGTTGGCACCATCGGGCAAGAGAGGGCTCTGATATGAAAATCAAACTTCTGGCTGGAGCGGCTCTTGCTGCTGTCGCCATCGCTTCCGGGGCTTCTGCCCGCGAAGTTGGCTGGTATGGCGCTGTCGACGCTGGCTACCATTGGCCGAACGGTATCGATGCAACGTCGACCAACAACGCTGCCAATGGCAAGCCTTACGACTGGACGATCAATCAGGCGGAAGACTGGGCCGGCTTCGCCCGTCTCGGCTACCAGGTGTCCAGGAACTGGCGCGTGGAACTCGAGGGCGGCTATCGCCCCGGCGACGTGGACTCCGTCCGCGGCGGCGCCAGCAACGCCATCCTCGGCCTCTGCCAACCTGGCGTGGTCCGCACGGCGGCCGCCCCGAACTGCGGTTCGCCCACGGGCAGCGTGGTGTCGATCACCGGTATGGGCAATGTCATCTATGACATCCTGCCCGACTCCCCGCTGAACCCCTTCATCGGCGCGGGTATCGGCATCAACAACGTCACGGCTGACACCATCGTGGGTCAGTTCTCGACCATCACTCCGGTCGGCCCCGCCGCGACGGCGACGAACCCCGCCCAGCAGAACCTGTCCATTGACGACAGCGACACCGCCTTCGCTTGGCAAGGCATCGCCGGCGTGGCCTGGGCTGTGACCGATCGCCTGGATGTGGATCTGACCTACCGCTATCTCAGCGGGTCGGACCTGACCTTCGCCTCCAAGGGCACCCACGCCCTGCAGCCCGGCGCCTTCGCCGGTGCTTATGAGGACCAGTCCCTGACCTTGGGCCTGCGTTACTCCTTCGCGCCGCCGCCGCCCCCGCCGCCGCCGCCCCCCCCGCCCCCGCCCCCGCCTCCCCCGCCGCCGCCGCCCTC
>CAIZKE010000159.1 GCA_903933475.1 uncultured Alphaproteobacteria bacterium
AGATGTTCACCCCGCCGGAGATGATGGTCTCGGCGCTGCGGCCGGTGAGGAACAGGTAGTCGTCCTCATCGAAATAGCCGACGTCGCCCATGGTGAAGAAGCCATCCACCCGGCTGGCATTGGTCTTGGCCTCGTCCTTGTAATAGGTGAAGCCGCCGCCCGGGGGCAGCTGGTGGTAGATGCCGCCCGACTGGCCGTTCGGCAGGTCCTTCCCGCTCTCGTCGAGGATCCGGACCTGCAGGAGGGCCGGGCGCTTGCCGACGCTGCCCGGCTTCCTGAGCCACTCGTGGGAGTCGATGGTGAAGCCTGCGCCGCCTTCGGACCCCGCGTAGTACTCGGACAGGATCGGCCCGAACCACTCGATCATGGCGTGCTTGACCTCGGGCGGGCAGGGCGCCGCGCCATGGACAATGTACTGCACGTGGTCGACCGGATAGCGCGCCTTGACCTCCGCCGGCAGGGCGAGAAGGCGCTGGAACATGATCGGCACCAGGTGAAGGTGGGTAACCTTCAGGTCGTGGATCGACTTCAGGACGTGCTCGGAATCCCACTTGTCGATGAAGACCAGGGGCGCACCGGCACCCATGGCGGCGCGGACGTCGAAGGCCAGGGGTGCGGCGTGGTAGGCGGGACCGGCGCAGAGCTGGACCGAGGTCTCGGTATCGTAGCCGCGCATCAGGTACATGGCTGGCGGCGTGGCGATGGCGTTGGCCCTGTGCACGCCCTTGGGCCGCCCGGTGGTGCCCGAGGTGTACATCATGGCGTTGCCCAGGATCGGGTCATCGATGTCGCTTCCGTCAAAGGCGTCCAGGGCGGCCTGATAGTCCTCAAAGCCCCCGATCTTCCCGTCGGCGGCCAGCTTCACCAGGAGGTCCGGGCATTCCGCGGAGGCCGGGCCGACAGTGGCGACCCGGGCGTCGCCCACCAGGGCCTTGGCCTCGCAATCCTTGATGATGTAGGCGATCTCGTCTGCGGTCAGGTGCCAGTTCACCGGGGTGATGCGGATCCCCGAGCGCAGGGTGGCGGCCAGGGCCTCGACGAACTCTGCGCGGTTCGAGCAGACCAGGGCCAGGGAATCGCCAGCCTTGAGGCCACGGGCGCGGAGCAGGCGGGCCAGCTTGTTGGCGTTGGCGTTGACCTTGGCGAAGGTGTGGGGCGTCCCGTCCGGGTCGTAGACGGCGACCTTGTCGGGGTTACGGGCGGCCCAGCAGGCGGTGGTCATCCCCACCTGGCCGGCGGCCTCAAGACGCGCCATGAACTCGAGATTGAGCAAATCGTTCATTCAAATACCCCCCGGGACAGACGCATTCTCCGGCGTCCTGTCCGTGCCCGAAACCTGAACTCCCCGGCGCTGCCGTGAGCGCCCGGGGCCGTAATTGACCCCGGACCGGGTCACCCCGACCGACGGCTTCCACAATAGACGCCAGCCCGCATCGCCGACAACAGGCTCGGACCTGTCCCCGCAGCGCCTCAGGCGGACCGGCCTGCCGACCGTGACCAGGCCAGGGCCCCCGCCGCCGAAGCTGTCGCCGAGGCGAAGGTTCCCCAGGCGATGTCGATCAGGGTGACGTGGACCGGCCAGACCGCCAGGGTCGCCTGGTTGGTCAGGTCGTAGGTGGCGTAGGCAAAGGCGCCCAGGCTCGCGCCCCTGAGGGCGGCGGCCTTCGGCCCGCCCCCCGCCAGGACAGCGGGCCGGACGGCCAGCAGGACCAACCCGGTCACGTACATCAAGTAGAAGGCCCCAGCGGCGTCGAGCCTCAGACCGGGGGCGAGCAGGGCCCCGAGGGCGGGCTTGTAGAGCCGCTCGAACATCTGGCTCAGCCAGATCCCATCCAGGACCCCGAACGCCCCGCCGACGCCGAGCCAGGCCAGAATCCATCGCATGTCGAAACCTCCGGAAGTTGAGGCCGACAGGCTGCACCAGACCGGACCTCGCGGCGAGTCCTCTCTTGGCGGCCGGCCCCTTGCATCCCTCCGGGCTCTGGGGTCAATGGAGCCTCCGAATCCTCCTCTCCGGTTCCCAGGAGTTCCCCTTGCCAGACGTCGCGCCTGACGCCTCTCCTGTCCGCCGGATTGTCGTGATCGGTGCCGGCGCCGCGGGACTGTCCGCCGCCTGGCGGCTGGGCGAGGTCGCCGAGGTCACGGTCCTCGAGGCGGAGGGCCGGCTCGGCGGCCACGCCAATACCCTCGATGCGCCGGGACCGGGCGGCGATACCCCCGTCGATACCGGCTTCATCGTCTACAACGAGGACAACTACCCGAACTTCGTCGCCCTGCTTGCGCATCTCGGCGTGGCCAGCCAGCCGGCTGACATGGGCCTGTCGGTGTCCCTGGACGACGGCGACCTCGAATATTCCTCCAACGCCCTCCTGGCGCAGAAGCGGAACCTCCTGCGGCCGCGTTTCTGGCGCATGATCGCGGACATCCTGCGCTTCTACCGGCAGGCACCGGACGACCTGCGACGACTGGAGGGGTCCGGGACGAGCCTCGACGCCTATCTGGAGACCGGTCGGTATGGACCGGCCTTCCGGAACGATCACCTCCTGCCCATGGCGGCGGCCATCTGGTCGACCCCCCTGGAGCGGATCGGAGACTATCCCGCCGCCTCCCTGATCCGCTTCTTCCTCAACCACGGCATGATGACAGTCTCCGGGCGCGGACTCTGGCGGACCGTGACGCACGGCAGCCGGTCCTATGTCCGCAGGCTGGCCGAGGTGGTGCGGGCCGACTTCCGGACCGGCGTCCGGGTGGCGGGTTTGTCCCGTACTGAGGGGGGCGTGCGCGTGCGCCTGGCCGACGGGTCAACCCTCGACTTCGACGAGGCGGTCCTGGCCGTGCATGGCGATACGGCCCTGGCCCTGCTCGAGGACCCGACCCCGGAGGAGACCGCCCTGCTGGGTGCCTTCCGCTATGCCAGGAACCGCGTGATGCTACATCGCGACCCGGCCCTGATGCCGCGCCGGCGCGCCGCCTGGACGGCCTGGAACCACATCGGGCGCAGCGACAGTCCCGGCGAGGGTCCAGTGACCTACTGGATGACCTACCTGCAAAGCCTGAAGGACGCCGGCGACCTCTTTGTCACTCTCAATCCGCCTGAGGACTTCCGCCCCGACAGCCTGATCGCCGAGATCCCCTACGACCATCCCCTCTACGACGCCGCCGCCATGGAGGCGCAGACCCGGCTCTGGTCCCTGCAGGGCGTGCGCCGGACCTGGTTCTGCGGCTCCTATTTCGGACATGGCTTCCACGAGGATGCCCTCCAGTCAGGACTGGCGGCCGCCGAGGCCATGGGCGCCCCGCGCCGGCCCTGGACCGTGGCCAACGAGTCCGGGCGAATCCACCTGCCCGCTGGCCCCGGGGCGGGCTGAGCGCCGTGGTCGCCTCGGGACTCTATGCCGGGGTCGTCTCCCACGTCCGCCTGCGGCCGCGGCCGCACCGCCTGCGCTACCGCATCTTCATGCTGCTCCTGGACCTGGACGAGCTCGACGGGCTCGACGCCCGGCTCAGGCGCTTTTCGGTGGGGCGCTTCGCCCTGACGGGTTTCTCGCCCCGGGATCACCTCGACCACACCGGCCAGGACCTGCGCGGCCAGGTGGAGGCCATCCTGGCGGACGCAGGCCTCGAGGGTGGCGGGCCGATCCGGTTGCTTGCCATGCCCCGGATCCTGGGCGGCGTCTTCAATCCGCTCACTGTCTGGTTCCTGCACCGGGCGGACGGCGCGCTCTCGGCGGTGCTCTACGAGGTCCGCAATACCTTCGGCGAGAGCCATAGCTACCTGATCCCCGCCGCGCCGGGGACCGACGAGGTCCTCTCCCAGTCCATCGACAAGGGCTTCTATGTCTCGCCCTTCATGGACATGGACCTCACCTACGCCTTCCGGATCCAGCCCCCTGGCGAGCGCGTGGCGGTCTCGATCGAGGTTTCCGACGCCGAAGGGCCCGTCCTCACCGCCGCCTTTGCCGGCGAGCGGAGCGAGATGACCGACGCCAATCTTCTGGCCGCCTGGCTGAAGCATCCCATGACCAGCCTGGGTGTCCTGGCGGCCATCCACTGGGAGGCCCTCTGGATGTGGCTAAAGGGCGAGCCGATCCGCCAGCGCCCGCCGCCGCCGCTCGCCCCGGTCACGCTCGCCCCCGCCGCCGCCCGCGAAGCCTGAGCCCAGGGCTCGTCGGAAGACGCTTTGCACGGGCGCCCCCGCGTGCTTTTCAGTCGGAGGTGAAAAGGAGATGGCTTCTATGGCTTCGCGCAAGGGCGTCTGCCTGGTGATCGGCGCAGGCGACGGACTGGGGTCCGCTGTCGCCCGGGCTTTTGCGGCCGAGGGGCTCACCGTCTGCCTGACGCGCAGGCCCCGGAACCTTGACCAGCTCGAGGCGCTTGCGGAGGAGATCCGGGCCACCGGCGCCGTCGCCCACGCCTTTGGCTGCGACGCCCGGGAGGAGGCCGAGGTGATCGCCCTCTTCGACCGGATCGAGGCGGACATCGGGCCCCTCGAGGTCGTGGTCTTCAACATCGGTGCCAATGTGCGCTTCCCCGTCGTCGAGACCACGGCCCGGGTCTTTACCAAGGTCTGGGAGATGGCCTGCTTCGCCGGCTTCCTGGCGGGGCGCGAGGCGGCCCGGATCATGGCCCCCCGGGGCCGGGGCACACTGATCTTCACCGGGGCCACCGCCTCCCTGCGCGGACGCGAGGGCTTCTCCGCCTTTGCCGCCGCCAAGGCCGGCCTGAGGGCCCTGGCCCAGAGCCTGGCGCGGGAACTGGGACCGGAGGGCGTACACGTTGCCCACGTCGTGATCGACGGTGCCGTGGACGGGACCTTCATCCGCTCCATCCGCGGGGAGGTCGATGACCTGCTGGCCCGCGACACCATCCTGAAGCCCGCCGACG
>CAIZKE010000160.1 GCA_903933475.1 uncultured Alphaproteobacteria bacterium
GATCTCCGCATGTTCATAGTCGGCATGACCGACGGAGAGCCTGATCTTTTCCAGCCAGCCCTCGGCGAACGGGGTCTCGCCGCGGAGGTCCCATCGGGTCTGTTTCATGTGCAGCCGAAGGGTCTCGGGAGGCGGATCGCTGACGACCTGGGCGAAGGGCACCCCGTAGCCGGTATCGGTACGCTTGACCGACAGGCCCAGGAATCCTCCAGAGTCGCCCACGATGGAGCCGCCGACGCCCCAGGAATCCGCCTCGACCGAGACATTCCGCTGCTTGGTTTCCGAAGTCGGCTCCAGGCCCGTCGCCGCCGCGAGGCGATCGGAGACCGGGGTTCCCGGCGTGGAATAGTCCCCGGACCGGCGGGTTGCGCCGTCCACCGCCAGGACAAGGGCACCGACTCCGATGTTGGCGGCTAGGGAAGCAGAACGGCCATTGTCGACGCTGGACCAGGCCAGGGCGCCTCGTCCCTCGACCCGGTCCCCAGGCCGCCGGGACGGCACCCGGTCATCCATCACGTTGACCACGCCGCCGATGCCTGACCCGCCGTAGGCAAGGGTGGACGGGCCTCTCAGCACCTCGATGCGGCTGGCCTGGCCCGCTTCGCTCGGTACCGCATGGTCAGGGGACAGGGAACTGGCGTCCACCATGCCGACGCCGTTCTGCAGCAGGAGCACCCGGGGACCGGCCAGGCCGCGGATCACAGGCCGGCTGGCCCCGGGTCCATAGGCTGTGGATCTCAGGCCAGGGAGGCCGGCCAGGAGGTCTCCGAGGCCCGCGGGTGGCGCAAGGCTTAATGTCTCTGCCGAGAGAATGGTGACGCTGGTCGTGATGGTGTCGAGCGACACCGCGTAAGGCGCGGCCGTGACCACGACCTCTTCGACTTCTGTAGGCTTCCGGGTCCCGGTTTCCGCAGCCTGGGCGGCGGTTCCGGCAAGGACCAGGCTGAGGACGCTGGCGGAAAGCACCTGGGGGTCGAGCTTGGTCATTCGGGTGTCCTGCGCCTCGGTTCCAATTATGTTATACAATAACTTTTATGAACTTCTCCAATCAAGCGCATTGTGAAGTTCGCGGAAGTCGGCATGAACTTCAGCGCACCGGTCGCTGGGACCGGGCACACACCCTTTCAGGAGACCGTCATGGGTATTTTCAGTTCCATCATGGGCAAGATCTTTCCGCCCAAACCCAAGCCCGTTGCGGCGGCCCCGGCTGCGCCGGCTGCTGCGGCTGCACCCCCGCCCGCGCCTGTAGCCCCGGTCGACGTGGAAGCCGTGCTGACAGCGCTCGCGGCCTCGAAGGGCGGCGGTGGAAACTGGCGGACCTCAATCGTAGACCTCCTGAAGATGCTCGACATCGACTCCAGCCTGAACGCCCGCAAGGAACTCGCTGGCGAGCTCGCCGTGAATGCGGGTGCCCACGGCAGCGCCGAACAGAACATGGCCCTGATCAAGGCCGTCTGGGTCGCGCTTGAGCAGAACGGCGGCATCGTTCCGGCCAGCCTACGGGACTGATCTCCAAGAGCGTCCGGGGTGATCACGAAAGCGTGATCCCCCGGATTGCATCCGGAACGGCCTTCAGAGGCTCTTAGGCATATCGGGTCCGTCAAGGACCGCCACAGCCAGGGAGCAGACTCATGGTCGGAGACGTCCTTCAGACCCTCATCATATTTGGCTTCATCGCCGCCATCGTGCTGGGTAGCCAGTCCTTCGAGGCCCGCAAGCGTGCCCGCGTCCATGAGACCATCGAACTGGCCATGCGCCAGGGCCAGCCCGCACCTTCGGAACTTGTCGACCTGGTGGCGCGCCAGACCCCGGGTTCCAAGCCGCCCAGCGATCTCCGCTGGGGCCTGATCGCCCTGTCCGCCGGGATCGGGCTCGGCATCTTCGGTCAGGTCATGGGTGCGATCGATACGGAGGCGCGCACGGCCCTTACCGGCGTCGCCGCCATTCCCTCCTGCATTGGCATCGCGGGGATCCTCCTGCACGTCCTGGGTCGCAAGTCGTCCTGATCCGGTGGCCTTCCCTTCGTCACACCCAGAGGAGGGGGTTCCCGACGCCATCCTCGCCAGCCGCGCTGCGGCTGGCGACACCGGGGCCTTCGCGGTCCTAGTCAGGCGGAGCCTGCCCCGGCTGCGGAGCTTCCTGCGGCGAATGGGGGCTCCCGCTGACCTTGCGGATGACCTGGCCCAGGACGCCCTGCTCATCGCCTTCGAGAGGATCGCAGACTATCGCGGAGAGGGTGCCTTTATCGCCTGGGTGCGCAGGATCGCCGCCCGGCGCTACCTGCGGGTCGTCCGGTCCCGCGCGCGCCTTGAACTTCTGGATCTCGCGCCCGAGGCCTATTCACCCGCCCCGGACACAAGCCTCGCCCTGGACCTGGACTCCGCCCTCGAGCGGCTTCCTCAGGCTCAACGCCTTTGCGTCAGCCTCCAGCATGGCGCCGGCTACACGGCTTCGGAGATTGCACTGGCCCTGGGCTTGCCGGAGGGCACAGTGAAGTCACATATTTCCCGCGGGCTGGCGCGCCTGCGGCAGGACCTGGGACCCCACCGATGACCCAAGACAGTGACACCGCCTCAGCGGAGTTCGACCGCCGGCTCAAGGCCCTGTTCGACGCACCGTTGCCGGGGCTGGAGAGCGCAGATCTCGAGGGCCGGATCCTGGCACGCCTGGTCCAGCGCAGGCGCGTCAGGGCCCTGGTCCTCGGTCTCGGTGGGCTCATCGGCGTGTGCATCGCCATTCGCAGCTTCCTGGAAACCGGCGTTCCGACGCCTGCCACCCAGGCGATCATCGAAATGGCCTCTGGTATCGCCCTGGTCCGCGCCCTGGATGGTGCCCTCGGAAGCGGCATGGTCGGAACCCTCGCGGTCTGCGCGGGTCTTACGGTGCTCGGGCTGGCCTTGGTGAGGGCTCTGGAGGAGGCCTGAAGGTCGCCAACCCTTGCCGCTGCATTCCTGAAGGTCGGCAGAGGGCCTGCTTTTCGTCGGGAGATGCGCCTTCTTCACAGAGAGGGGACCCACTGGACGTCAAGAACCCAGGGTTTCCGGTGACATCTCTCGTCTCAGGGCGCTGGTCAGGCACCCTGCCGGGCACCGTCGCTGCCAGGTTTCCCAGGCGCCACGGTTCCGCCATGCGTCCGCTTCACCCTCGGGACATTGCGGCGAACCGGCCGGCGCTATAGTTTCCGCCGCGCCGGGTCGCGGCACCTCAATGCGGAGTCTCCAGAGTGGTCGACGTTTTCGAAGAGGTCGAGGGGCAGATTCGCTCCGACCGCTATCGCGCCCTGGCGCTGAAGGCGCTGCCGGTGTTCATCGGCCTCGTCGTCCTGGTGCTGGCGGGTGTCGGGGGATGGCAGGGCTACAAGGCCTGGACCCAGAGCCAGTCGAACAAGGCCTCGGAAACCTACGCCAAGGGGCTCGAAGCCCTTCAGGCGGGTCGGCCTGCCGATGCGAAGGCCTCCTGGGAGACCGTCTCGAAGAGCGCGAGCCCGGCCTACAAGTCCCTGGCCCTGCAGCATCTCGGCGCTCTCCGCCTGGGCGAGCGTGACGTAAACGGTGCCGTCGCCCTTTTCGATCAGGCGGCGAAGGCGGCACCGGATCCGCTGATCGGCGATGCAGCCCGCCTTAAGGCCGTCTACGCCCTCCTCGACACGGCACCCCGGGCCCAGATCGATACCCGGCTTGAGCCGCTCCTGAAGACAGGACGTCCGTTCCGGATGCAGGCCCGCGAGGCCGCCGCCTTCTCGAAACTCCTGGCTGGAGACACTGCGGGTGCGCGTTCGGACTTCGTGGTCGTCTCCCTGGCTCCTGATGTCGCCGAAGGTGCCCGCAGCCGGGCGACTGCAGCCATCGCCCTCATTGACAGCGGGTCTGCGAAGGCCACTGCAGATCTCGTCAAGGCCGCTGCGGCCCTGCCGCCACCTCGTCCCCTCCCGCCTGGGAGCCCAGGGCTTCCTATGCAGGCACCCGCCCAATGATCCGCTCCCGCTCCATGATCCTCGCCGTTCTGGCGACGGCGGTGCTGCTTTCTGGCTGCGCCCAGACCCGGAGTCTGCTGAACTTCGGGGACAAGGGCCCAACGGAAACTGCCCAGGCAGAGAACCGGATTCCGCTTGTCGGCTTTGACCAGGAGGTGACTCCGGAGGCAGGGCTCCAGGGAGCGACCTTCTACCTCCCGGATCCAGTCTCCCTGGACCAGTGGGCCCTTCCGGGGGGTACGCCCGAGCAGGCTCCGATGCATGCCGACGCTGGCAAGGCCTTGACCGTCGCCTGGATGAAAGGCTTCGGGTCTAGCCGGGGTCGCAATGCCCATGTCATGGCCCCGCCCGTGGCCGTCAATGGCAAGATCTACGTGATGGACGGCCATGCCGCCGTCAGCGCCCTCGATGCGCGCACGGGTGCCCAGGTCTGGAAAGTCGATCTTCGCGGCAGTGCCCGCCGGGACACGGTCGCCTTTGGCGGGGGGCTTGCAATCGCTGAGGGCAAGGTGGTGGTGACCTCCGGCTACCGCTCCGTCACACAACTGAATGCCGACACCGGCGAAGTTCTCTGGCGGACTGCGGTCGAGCAGCCGATCCACTCCGCCCCGACCATCTCCGGCGGCCGGATCTTTACCGTCGCCATCGACAACACCCTGCTGACCTTCGACTTCGCGACCGGCAAGGAGGGGTGGACCTACCAGGCTCTCTCGGAATCCGCCCGTATCCTCGCCGCCTCAAGCCCCGCAGTCTCTGGCGACACCGTGGTCGCCGCCTTCGGATCAGGTGAGTTGATCGCCCTCCGCGCCGCCAACGGAAATGACCTGTGGAGCGACTCCCTATCCCGGGCGAGCCGGACCAATGCACTGTCGGAAATCCGGGACATCGCGGGACGGCCGGTCATCTACCAGGGCGACGTGGTGGCCGTCAGCCATTCCGGCGTTCTGTCCTCAACCGACCTGAGAACGGGTCAGACCCGTTGGTCTCTGCCGATCACCGGGATCACCACGCCCTGGGTTACGGGCGACGTGGTCTATGTGGTGGACATGGCGGGCAAGCTTTACTGCCTCGCTCGGGAAACGGGTCTGGCCTACTGGGTCACCGATCTGGGTGTGGGACGTGAGAAGACCGGCTATTTCGGGAACCTTGGTCGTCAGTCCTCGAAGACCAAGAAGGCCGGTACGCGGCCGGTCTGGTCCTCGCCAATCCTCGCCTCGGGTCGGATCGTCCTGGCCTCCAACACCGGTGAGCTCGTCGCCGTCAATGCCCGCTCAGGCGAGGTGGAAAAGTCGGTAAAGCTGGGCGAACCCGTGACCGTTGGCCCCATCGCCCTGGGCGACACCCTCTATTTCGTGACCGATGAGGCCCGGCTCATTGCGGTCCGTTAGGTACCGCCCATGACCCTCAGACTCGCCATCGTCGGCCGGCCCAACGTCGGCAAATCGACCTTGTTCAACCGTCTTGCGGGCAAGCGTCTGGCCATTGTCGACGACCGCCCTGGCGTGACCCGCGACCGTCGCTTCGGGACGGGCCGGATTGGTGACCTTGACCTCGAGTTGATCGACACCGCTGGCTTCGAGGACGTCACCGACGAAAGCCTTGAGGCCCGGATGCGCGCCCAGACCGAGGCGGCCATCCGGGAATGCGACGTGGCCCTGTTCGTCATCGACTCGCGCGTGGGCGTGACCCAGCTGGACGAAATCTTCGCTGATGTCCTGCGCCGGCATGACAGGCCCGTCATCGTGGTCGCCAACAAGGCTGAGGGGCGGCAGGGCGACGAGGGGACCAACGAGGCCTTCCGGCTAGGCCTTGGGGAACCGATTCCCCTGTCGGCCGAGCATGGGGAGGGGCTCGCCGACCTCTATGCCGCGCTCAGGGCCTTTGTGGACGATCCCGAGGAGCCGGAGGACGCAGACGAGGCGGACTTTGAGGCCGCAGTGGCCGCCGAACGTGAGGTTGGGGACGAAGAGGATCTCGAGGCGGAGCCAGACGACGACCGCCCCCTCCGCATTGCTATCGTCGGGCGTCCCAATGCGGGCAAGTCCACCCTGGTGAACCGGCTGATCGGCGAGGACAGGCTGTTGACCGGTCCGGAAGCAGGGATCACCCGAGATGCGATCCCCGTGGACTGGTCCTTGGGTGGACGCGCGATCCGGCTGGTCGACACCGCGGGGCTGCGCCGGAAGGCCAGGGTCCAGGAGGGACTGGAAAAGCTGTCCACTGCGGACACCATCCGGGCCATCACCTTTGCCGAGGTGGTTATCCTGGTCGTCGACGCCACCCACCCCTTCGAGATCCAGGACCTGCAGATCGCCGACCTGGTCGAGCGGGAAGGTCGGGCCCTGGTCTTCGTGCTGGCCAAGTGGGACCTCATCGATGAACCGCAGAGCCGTCTGGCCGAGATTCGGGAAACCCTCGACCGGCAGTTACCCCAGGTCCGCGGCGCGCCTCTCGTGGCCCTGTCTGCTGAGACGGGCCGGAATGTCGACCGCCTGATGCCCGCCGTGTTCAAGGTGCACGAGAACTGGTCCACACGGGTCAAGACCCGCGACCTGAACGACTGGCTGGCGATGGCGATCCAGAGGCACCCGCCTCCTGCCGTGAACGGGCGGCGGATCCGGCCCAAGTACATGGCCCAGACCAAGGCGCGTCCACCGACCTTCGTTCTGTTCGCCACCCGCGCCGAGCAGCTCCCTGACCACTATCGGCGCTATCTGGTGCACGCCCTCCGGGAGAGCTTCGACCTGCCCGGGGTGCCAATCCGCGTGAGCGTCAGATCCAGCCGCAATCCCTTCGTCGATGGTCCGTCGCCCAAGGCGTCAGGCCCTTCGGGAGGCGTGCGTGCGAAGGCTGGACCGCGGAAGGCTTCTGGAGCGGCCCGACCCAAGGCCGCAGGCAAGACCGCCAAGGCCGCCAAGACCGCCAGGACCGCTAAACCTGCCAAGGTCACCAAGGCATCAGGCCGCTCCCGGCCTGCCGCCGGATCCAAGCCGGCATCTCGACCCGGCGCGAGCCCAGGGAAGGTGAAGGGGCGTCCCGCGTCCGGACGTGCGGTCAGGTCGAAGGGGGCAGCGCCACGCGGCCGGCCTTCCAGGCCCGGAAAGTCCTGACAGTCGTCGGCAGGCCTGGGTCCGAGAGCACCAACTCGACCATCATCGGACCGATCTCGGAGGGGTCCGGCAGGTCCGCAGGATCCTCGCCGGGATAGGCCTCGGCCCGCATGCGCGTGCGCATGGCTCCCGGATCGATGATCGCTGCGCGGACGCGGGTGTGTTCCAGTTCATCCGCCCAGGCCCGGACAATCGCCTCCATGGCGGCCTTGGAGGCACTGTAGGGCCCCCAGAAGGCCCGTGGGGACGCCGCCCGGCTGGAGGTGACGAACAGGGCCCTACCGGCGTCCGACGCCTTCAGCAGGGGCTCCATCGACCGGATCAGACGCCAGGAGGCTGTGGCGTTCACGGTCATGACCCGGTCCCAGAGACCGGGCTCCACATGGCTGACCGGCGTGATGGCCCCCAGGACGGCACCCGCATGGATGACAATGTCCAACCGCCCGAACCTCTGGTGAAGGGCAAGTCCCAGGGCGTCGAGCCCAGCGGGTTCGGCGAGATCCAGGGGCACGAGCGTGGCATGGCGCCCGGTCAGGGCGAAGATCTCGTCGTCCAGGGATTCCAGTGCGCCCTGGGTCCTGGCCGTAGCCACGACGTGGGCTCCGGCCCTGGCCAGGGCCAAGGCTGATGCGCGTCCGATGCCCCTCGAGGCACCGGTCACCAGGGCGATCTTGTCTGCGAGTGGCGTGTCGGCGGTCATGCCGCCCCCTTAGCCCGTCGCAGCCGGGGCGTCACCATTGGACGCTGGTCGTTCCGCGTATCTCTGCGCGATTACAGCGACGGCCATGAGCTGGATTTGGTGGAAGATCATGATCGGCAGGAGGACCAGCCCCAGCCCGTCCCCGGGAAACAGGACGCCCGCCATGGGAACGCCGCTCGCCAGGCTCTTCTTGGACCCACAGAAGACCAGGGTGATCTCGTCAGGCGTCGACAGGCGCGCCACACGGGCGGCGGCCAGGGTGGCGCAAAGGACGATGGCGAGCAGGAACCCGCAGACCAAGGTCAACCTGACGAGGTCCAGGGCACCAAGTCGGGACCAGATTCCGCCGGCCACGGCATCTGAAAAGGCGGCGTAGACCACCAGCAGGATGGAACCCCGATCCAGCTTGGACAGGATACCGGCTCGGCGGGAGACGAAGTCGCCGATCCAGGGGCGGAGGAGATGCCCCGCGAGGAAGGGTGCCAGGAGCTGGAGCAGTATGGTCTGGAGTCCCTCAAGGGAGCCCCCTCCGCCCGTCCTGTGCAGCAGCAGGCCGGCGAGCACCGGCGTGATGATGATGCCCAGCAGGTTGGAAGCCGTCGCCGCCGCAACGGTCGCGGGCACATTTCCCCGGGCGATGGCTGTAAAGCCGATGGAAGACTGGATGGTCGAGGGCAGGCACCCAAGGAAGAGAAGACCGGGTGCGACACTGGCTGGCAGGATCCAGGCTGGCAGGCCCTGGGCCAGAAGGCAGAGGGCCGGGAAGAGGAGGAAGGTCGCGGCCAGGACCAAAACGTGCAGTCGCCAATGGGTGGCTCCGGCGATCACCGCGTCGCGGGACAGGCGGGCACCATGCAGGAAGAAGACCAGGCCAATTCCCAGCGAGACGGCGACCTTGAGGAAGGGGCGGGCCTCACCCTCCGCCGGAAGAAGGGTCGCCAGCACGACCATGCCTAGGATCAGCAGGATGTAGACGTCGGGCTTCAGCCTCGTCAGCCAGCGGCCGACAGGCGCAGGGCTCACGCGTCAACCAGGAAGGACAACTGCCGTTCTGTGACCGCGTTGCGCCCTTCTGCGATTTCCCGGTCGAGGAGCCGGGTCGGATAGTCACCCGTGAAATAGTGATCGGTGAACTGGGGGTTTGCGGGGTCCCGCGGGCCAGCCTCCATGGCCCAGTAGAGGCCATCCACGGAAAGGAAGCCCATCGAATCTACGTTCAGGATCCGGGCGATGTCCTCGACGCTGTTGTGGGCGGCCAACAGCTTGTCCCGGTCGGGCATGTCGATCCCGTAGAAGTCCGGCCACTGGATTGGCGGGGAGGCAGAACGGAGGTGAACCTCCTTGGCTCCGGCCTCGCGCACCATCTGGACCACCCGCATGGAATTGGTACCGCGGACGATGGAGTCGTCGATCAGCACGACCTTCTTGCCGGCCAGTACGGAGCGGTTCGGAGAGAGCTTCATTCGCACGCCGGTTTCGCGTGCACCCTGGGTAGGCTGGATGAAGGTCCGGCCCACATAGTGATTCCGGATGATCCCCATCTCGAAGGGCAGGCCAGCCTCCTGGGCGAAGCCGAGCGCTGCCGGGACCCCGGAGTCGGGGACGGGAACGACCACGTCGACATCCGCAGGCGTCTCCTGGGCCAGGCGGCGGCCCATGCGCTTGCGGACCTCATAGATGGACTTGCCGTTCACCACGCTGTCTGGCCTGGCGAAGTAGACGTACTCGAAGATACACGGGCGGGCACGGGCGGCGGGGAAGGGCCGCAGGCTGTGGATGCCCTCATGGTCGATGATCACCATTTCACCGTGCTCGATGTCCCGGACAAAGCGGGCACCGATCATGTCCAGGGCACAGGTTTCCGACGCCAGGACGGGATGGCCATCCAGGTCGCCCAGGACCAAAGGCCGTATACCGAGCGGGTCTCGAACGCCGATCAGCTTCTTGTTGGTGATCGCCACCAGGGCATAGCCGCCCTCGATCTCCCGCAGGGCGTCGATGAACCGATCCACGAGGCGGGGCCGGCGGGACCGCGCGATGAGGTGCAGGATGACCTCGGAGTCCGAGGTGGACTGGAAGATCCGGCCCTCCGCCACCAGTTGCTGGCGCAGGGTCAGGAAGTTGGTGAGGTTGCCGTTGTGGGCCAGGGCGATGCCGCCTGTATCCAGGTCGGCGAACATCGGCTGGACGTTTCGGATGACGCTGCTGCCCGCCGTTGAATAGCGGGTGTGGCCAATGGCGAAGGCACCGGGAAGCCGGGTGGTCAGATCCCCGCCCGCGAAGGCGTCGCCGACATAGCCCATGTGGCGCTCGGTGTGGAAACCACTGCCGTCGAAGCTGGCGATGCCGCAGGCTTCCTGTCCCCGATGCTGAAGGGCGTGGAGCCCCAGGGCGGTTAAGGCGGAGGCGTCCTCGACGTCGAACACGCCGAAGACGCCGCATTCGAGCCTTGGGGCGTCGTCGTCGGGATCACGTGGCGACCATCGATCGGCGGGGGTGTTCACCGGGGCGTCTCCGCTGCCTTATCGCGACCAGAAGGGGCGCTCGCTACATATCCCCCGTCGTCCTGCCTGTCACCCTTGTGCCCCTCACCAAGCGCCTTCTCGACCGCGGGGGCAATTCGCCCTGCGAGATTGGCACCCTGAGGCGCAAGCGCGCGGATCATCCCGGCAGAGCGTTCGGTGAGGGGATAGAAAAGCGAACCCTGCAGCCAGGCAGGCGCATAGCTTGGCGGCGTCGCCGCGGTGAAGGCGAGGTTGCACACGCCCAGGAAGAGCGTGGCCCTGACAAGGCCAAATGCGAAGCCGAGGGCCCGGTCCAGGGCGCTCAGCAGCCGCGCCTGGCGGATGCCTCCGGTAAGGCCAGAGCCCAGGAGGCGAAGGCCGAGATAGGCGAAGGCGAAGACCAGCAGGAAGGCGAGGGGCGCGGCGGCCCAGTCGGGGTCCATGCGGGCCTCGATCAGCGGCGTGACGAACTTCAGCCCGAGCATGGCCAGGACCAGGGCGACGACCAGCGAGACCAGGGACACCAGTTCCTTCACTGCCCCCTGGGCGAATCCCAGGACGCCCGAGAGAAGCAGGATCCCCAGAATGATGAGGTCGAAGGGCATCATGGCAGGGTGCTCCAGCCCCCATCGCCGATCCTTGAGATGGCGTCGGCGAGGCGCGAGACCCCGGCAAGCTTCAGGGCGCCGGCATCGGCATCCCGGGGTGCCAGAGCCTGGCGGAACCCAAGCTTGGCCGCCTCGCGGACCCTTGCCTCCGTCCGGCTGACCGGGCGAATCTCGCCGGAGAGGCTGATCTCGCCGAAGACCACGCAGTCCTGGGGGAGGGCGACATCGAGTGCGGAGGAGGCCAGGGCCGCCGCCGCCGCGAGATCCGCCGCCGGCTCGCTGATCCGCAGGCCGCCCGCCACGTTCAGGTAGACGTCCCTTGCCCCGAGGGAGAGGCCGCAGCGGGCCTCGAGGACGGCGAGGACCATGGCGAGCCGGCCGGAGTCCCAGCCCACCACCGCCCGGCGAGGGTTGCCGTAGGCCGAGGGTGCCACCAGGGCCTGGAATTCGACCAGCACCGGACGCGATCCCTCTATCCCTGCAAAGACCGCGGCCCCCGCTGCGCGCTCGCCGGAGGTGTCGAGGAAGAGGGCGGAGGGATTGGCCACCTCCCGCAGGCCAGCATCGCCCATTTCGAAGACGCCGATCTCATCCGTGGCGCCAAAGCGGTTCTTGACCCCCCGCAGGACCCGGAAGGGATAGCCGCGCTCGCCCTCGAAGGTCAGTACGGCATCCACCAGATGTTCGATCACCCGGGGGCCTGCAATGGCGCCTTCCTTCGTCACATGGCCGACGAGGATGATCGCAACGCCCTCGCGCTTGGCCAGGCGGACGAGTTCCGCAGCGGCAGCTCGCACCTGGGTGACGGATCCCGGTGCCGCGTCATGGGCGTCGCTCCAGAGGGTCTGGATGGAGTCGATCACCACGAGGTCGAACTTGGAGCGCTTGAGGCCGTCGAGGACGTTTCTCAGGCTGGTCTCAGCCGCGAGCTGGACGGGGGCGGCGCCCAGGCCCATGCGCTGGGCCCGGCTGCGGATCTGGTCCACGGACTCCTCCCCGGAGACATAGGCGCAGGCTGCGCCGCGCATTGCCGCTGCCGAGACCGCCTGCATGAGCAGGGTGGACTTGCCGACACCGGGGTCCCCGCCGACGAGCAGGGCCGATCCCCGGGCCACGCCGCCGCCGCAGACCCGGTCAAATTCCTCGATGCCGGTCTGGATCCGGGGAAGGGCCTGGATCTCGCCCGCCAGTCCCTGGAAGTCGAGCCCTCGCATCCGCGTGGCGCGGCTGGGCGACAGGGCACCGGGGGGTTTCAGCCCGCTCTCCTCGACAAGGGTGTTCCAGGTTTCGCAGGCGGGGCACTGCCCGCTCCAGCGGCTCTGGGCCGCGCCGCAGGACTGGCAGACATAGGTCGCGCCATCTCTGGCCATGGAGGTCTCCTGATTCGCCCGCCAGGGTCAGTCTAGCCCCGCTTGCGTCAGGATCGGACATACCGGCGACGGGCTCGTGCGCTGAGCCGTACCAGGCACTCGTGGGCGACGGTGTCGGTCGCCGTGGCGAGGTCGTCGATAGGCAGGTTGGAACCCATGAGTTCGACCCGGTCGCCAGGCCTGGCGGGGGTGTCGCCGATCTCGATGGCCATGAGGTCCATGTTGACGATGCGGACCGGCCGACGGGCACCGGCGAACCAGGCCGAGGCGCGGCCTCCGCCCCGGCGCAGCAACCCATCGGCATAGCCGGCCGCGACGACGGCGACCCGGATGCGATGATCCAGCCTCAGGCCGGAACCATAGCCAAGCCATTCGCCCGCCTCGACGGTCCGCACGTAGAGGATGGGGGCGTCCAGGGTTGCCACAGCCTCGATCCGCGGATCGGGCCGCTCGAACGGTCCTCCGCCAAACAGGCTCACGCCGGGGCGGACCATGTCGAAGCGCCAGTCCGGACCGAGGAAGGCACCCGCCGAGGCTGAGAGACTTGCGCGCAAATCGGGAAACAGGCTCCGCGCCTCGCGAAACCGCTGGAGCTGAAGGGTATTGCGAGGGTGTTCCGGCGTCGCCGCCGAGCCCAGGTGGCTCATTAGCAGGACGGGGTTGAGGCCCCGGGCACCGTCGCGGGCTAGGTCCGACAGGGCGTCGTGCAACAGGCCCTGACGGTTCATGCCGGTGTCCACGTGGAGGCCGACCTCCAGCGGGCCGCCATCCGTCGCCGCGCTCCGGGCCGCGGCGACCTGAGCTGGGTCAGCCAGCATTGGCGTCAGGCCCGATTTCCGGACCCGCTCCGTGGTGCCCGGGACGAGCCCGTCGAGCAGGTAGATCCGGGCGGGGCGGGTAGGGCCCAGGCTCCGGCGGAGGCCTTCGCCTTCGTCCAGCCTCGCAACGAAGAAGGACCGCGCACCCGCGCTCCACAGGGCTTCCGATGTCCGCTTCACGCCCAGTCCGTAGCCATCTGCCTTGATGACAGGTGCGACCTCTGCGCCTGCCGCCACAGTTACAAGGGTCCCGAAGTTCCGGGCCAGGGCGGAAAGGTCGACGGTCAGTCGGGCGCGATGCGGCATGGCACCCGGGATACCCAATGCCAGACGCCTCGGCTAGCGGATGTCGTACCGGCCCGGATCCCGGGCCAGGTTTCCGAACTTGGTGATTTCTTCTTTGTAGGACAGCCTGACCGTTCCGATCGGGCCATGACGCTGCTTGCCGATGATGATCTCGGCCATGCCCGCGACCTTGTCCATGTTCTCTTGCCAGGTGAGGTGCTCCGCCGTCCCCTCGCGCGGCTCGAGCCGGCTGAGGTAATAGCTCTCCCGGTAGATGAACATCACCATGTCGGCGTCCTGCTCGATGGAGCCGGACTCCCGCAGGTCCGCCAGCTGTGGCTTCTTGTCCTCCCGGTTCTCGACCTGTCGGGACAGCTGCGAGAGGGCGATTACGGGAACGTTCAGCTCCTTGGCCAGGGCCTTGAGGCTCTGGGTGATCATCGAGACTTCCTGGACCCGGTTCTCGTTCCGTTTGTCGCCCGAGGTAATCAGCTGGAGATAGTCGACGAAGATCGCATCCAGGCCATGCTGGCGCTTCAGGCGCCGGGCCCGGGCGGTCAGCTTGGCGATGGAAAGGCCACCGGTTGCGTCGATATGCAGCGGGGCTTCCTGGATCTCGAGCGCCGCCTCGCGAATGCGGGCGAACTCCGAGGCGTCGATCTCTCCCTTGCGGAGCCGGTCGCTGGAGACCCCGGAGACCTCCGCCAGTAGGCGCATGGCCAGCTGTTCTGCCGACATTTCGAGGGAGAAGAAGGCGACGACGCCACCGGAAACCGTGCGCTTTGTGCCGTCGGGCTGCGGCTCCCAGGCAAAATGGCGAGCCATGTGAAAGGCGATGTTGGCGGCGAGCGAGGTCTTTCCCATCGAGGGACGCGCCGCGAGGATAACCAGGTCGGAGGGATGCAGTCCGCCGATTTTCTGGTCGAGGTCGATCAGGCCGGTCGAGACGCCGGCAAGGCCGCCATCGCGCCGGTGCGCTTCGGCCGCCATCTCCAGGGCACCGCCCAGGGCATCCACGAAGGGGATGAAGCCCTGGGACGTTCCCCCGGTTTCCGCCAGCGTATAGAGGCTCGCCTCCGCCGCCTCGATCTGGTCCGTCGCCGATTGCGCGTCCTCGGGGGACTGCGCCCGGACGGTGATTTCCCCGCCGATCCGGATCAGGTCCCGGCGGAGGGCCAGATCGTAGATGGCGCGGGCGTAGTCCGGAGCGTTGGCGGCCGGTGGCGCGCGGTCAATGAGGTCGGCGAAATAGCGGACGCCGCCAAGCGCCTCGAAGGCCGGGTCCCGGCTGAACTGCTCTGCCAGCAGGATGGGCTCAGCGAGCTGGCCCTTTCGGATCTGGGTCTGGACCGCTGAGAAGAGCCGCTGATGGAAGGGCTCATAGAAGTGCCGGGCCTCAAGGTTGTCGCCCAGGCGCTCGAAGGCCGCGTTGTCGTAGAGCAGTGCGCCGAGCAGGGCCTGCTCGGCCTCCACGTTGGCCGGAGGGTGGGGCAGGTCCACGTCGTTGTGGGGGGAGATCAGGTCGAGAGCCGATGCGAGCGCCATCCCTTTAGGAGATCGCCTCGCAGGCGCTGGGGTCAAGGCGTCAGCCGCCTCGATGCACAGGATTCCGCAGCCTGTGGAAAAGGGCCGCCGGGTCCGGTGAGACCGGACCCGGCGCGTCCCCCTACCAGTTGTAGCTCAGGCGAGCGTAGACATAGCGGCCGTTGAAGCCAAAGGGCGAGAAGCC
>CAIZKE010000161.1 GCA_903933475.1 uncultured Alphaproteobacteria bacterium
GGAGATCAACTCGATCTTCATGATGGCCAACTCGGGTGCACGTGGCTCCCAGGCCCAGATGAAGCAGCTGGGCGGAATGCGCGGCCTCATGGCCAAGCCCTCGGGTGAGATCATCGAGACCCCGATCATCTCGAACTTCAAAGAAGGCCTGACGGTCCAGGAGTACTTCAACTCCACCCACGGGGCCCGCAAGGGCCTGGCCGACACTGCATTGAAGACGGCCAACTCGGGCTACCTGACTCGCCGCCTTGTCGATGTCGCCCAGGACTGCATCATCAACGAGGAAGATTGCGGCACCAGCCGTGGCATCACCCTCAGGGCGGTGGTTGAGGGCGGCGACGTGCTTGTCTCCCTAGGCGCACGGATACTGGGGCGTCACGCCGCAGAGGATGTGCGCGACCCCACCAGCGGCGATGTCATCGTCCCGGCAGACGCCTATTTCGACGAAGACATGATCGAGGTCGTCGAGGCCGCCGCCGTTCAGTCCGTGAAGGTGCGTTCGGTCCTGACCTGTGAGGCCAAGCTTGGGGTCTGCGGCGCCTGCTACGGCCGTGACCTGGCCCGCGGAACACCGGTGAACATCGGCGAGGCGGTCGGCGTCATCGCCGCCCAGTCCATCGGCGAACCCGGCACCCAGCTGACCATGCGGACCTTCCACATCGGCGGGACGGCCCAGGTGAAGGATGCATCCTTCCACGAGGCTGGCAACGCGGGCGTCGTGAGGCTCATCGGCGGATCCACCGTGGTTGCCCCGGATGGTGCCCTGATCTGCATGAGCCGCAACCTGGTGCTGACTGTCCAGGTCGACGGTAAGGATCGCGAGACCTACAAGCCGCCATACGGTGCCCGCCTGAAGTTCAAGGATGGGGAAAAGGTCAAGCGTGGCGAACGCCTCACGGAGTGGGACCCCTACTCGAACCCGATCATCACCGAGGTCGGCGGTCGCGTCCGCTTTGAGGACCTGGTCGAGAACGTGTCCTTCCGAGAGGAAGCCGACGAGGCCACGGGTATCTCCAGCCGCGTCGTCGTCGACTGGCGCGCCTCAACCAAGGGCGGCGACCTGCGCCCGGCCATGGCGGTGCTGGACGAGACGGGTGCCTATCGCCGGCTCTCGAACGGCGGGGAGGCCCGCTATCTTCTCCCGGTGGGTGCCATCCTGTCGGTGGGTGACGGGGACGAAATCCGGCCTGGCGAAGTCCTGGCTCGGGTGTCGACCGAGAGTGCCAAGACCCGCGACATCACCGGCGGTCTTCCGCGGGTGGCCGAGCTGTTCGAGGCCCGCCGGCCTAAGGACTGTGCGGTGATCGCGGAGATGGATGGCCGGGTCGAGTTTGGTCGCGACTACAAGAACAAGCGCCGGATCAAGATCACCCCTGAGGATGGCGGCGAAGCCGTCGAATTCCTGATCCCGAAGGGTAAGCACATCGCCGTCCACGATGGGGACGTCATCCGCAAGGGTGAATACCTCATCGACGGTAATCCCGATCCGCATGACATCCTCCGGATCCTGGGTATCGAGGCGCTGGCGGAATTCCTGGTCGACGAGATCCAGGAGGTCTATCGGCTGCAGGGCGTGCCCATCAACGACAAGCATATTGAGACCATCGTTCGTCAGATGCTCCAGAAGGGTGAGATCCTCGAGACCGGGGACACCGGCCTTCTCAAGGGCGATCACCTCGACATGACGGACATCCACGAGGAGAACGCCAAGGCCGAGGCCCGCGGCGGACGTCCGGCGATCACCCAGCCGGTCCTGCTCGGGATCACGAAGGCCTCGCTCCAGACCCGCAGCTTCATCAGCGCCGCCTCCTTCCAGGAGACGACCCGCGTGCTGACCGAGGCTTCGGTTCAGGGCAAGACGGACACCCTCGAGGGCCTGAAGGAAAACGTGATCGTGGGTCGACTGATCCCGGCGGGTACGGGATCCTTCCTCCGGGGCCTGCAGCGGGTTGCGGCGCGCCGCGACGCCGCTCTCAGCGCCAGCCGGGAGGAGGCCATGGAGCCGCTTCCGGAGGTCATTGCCGTAGAGGCTGAAGAGGAGGGTCTCGGCCTCTAGGCCGCAGAACCCAACCGGATAACCCGGGGGGCGGCACGCGCAGGCGTGTCGCCCCTTTTCCTTGGGGGATTGCAACCGTCGCGCGGTATCCCACATCAGGGCCGGGTGGGGACCCCGGAGACAACACATGCCGCTCTTGCTCTGCCCGAACTGTAACACCTCCATGCAGACCGTATCGCGCTCCGGCGTGGAACTGGATATGTGCCCTTCCTGCCGGGGGGTCTGGATGGATCGCGGTGAACTTGAAAAAGTCCTGGGGGCCGTTCGCGAAGACATCGAAGACCGGGGGCCGTCAAGAAAGCCGCCAGAGCGGGAGACGGACGCATTTCGAAGGCCCCCCGAGGACGGGGTTCGGCGTTATTCCGACGACGATGGGCGCCGGCGGCAGGGTTGGGACGATGATCGCATACCGAGGAAGAAGCGCGGCTTCGACATCTTCGATATATTCGACTGACATCGGCGTCTGCGCCTTGGTGCCGTTGACGCCGACGGGCCTTCCGAGTATGAACCGCGCTCTTTCGAGGCCGGGAGGGAGTCGTCCTGGTCACCGATGAGCGGTTATCGCCCTCCGGGGTGGTGACGAACCCGCCGATGCGATCGTCTTCGCGCCGGCGAGTTTTTGCGTTCAGAGGTCCTGGCCCCGGATCGAATTCGTAATTGGAACCCCCATGAGGCGCCGCGGCCAAACGGCACACGTCTCCACAGCAGAGAATAAATGCCCACAGTCAATCAGCTCATCCGCAAGCCAAGGCAAGATAAGCCTTCGCGGAACAAGGTCCCGGCCCTCAAGGGTTGCCCCCAGCGTCGCGGCGTCTGCACCCGGGTCTATACGACGACCCCGAAGAAGCCCAACTCGGCCCTGCGGAAGGTCGCCAAGGTGCGCCTGACCACGGGCATCGAAGCGGTCTGCTACATCCCCGGCGAGGGTCACAACTTGCAGGAGCACTCCGTGGTGCTCATCCGCGGCGGCCGGGTGAAGGACCTTCCGGGTGTCCGCTATCACATCCTGCGCGGCGTTCTCGACACCCAAGGGGTGAAGGATCGCAAGCAGCGCCGTTCGCTCTACGGCGCCAAGCGTCCGAAGTAAGGAGACGAGTCCATGTCCCGCCGCCGCCGCGCCGAGAAGCGTGAAGTCCTGCCGGATCCCAAGTTTGGCGATCTGACCGTCACCAAGTTCATGAACTACGTCATGTACGAAGGTAAGAAGGCCGTCGCCGAGAACATTCTCTACGGTGCCTTCGACATCCTGGAGTCCAAGCGCAAGGATCAGGGTCCTCTTGAGACCTTCCATGCCGCCCTCGACAACGTGGCTCCGGGCATCGAAGTCCGCTCCCGCCGGGTTGGCGGTGCGACCTACCAGGTTCCGGTCGAGGTTCGTCCGGATCGCCGCAAGGCTCTGGCCATCCGCTGGCTCGTGACCGCCGCTCGCAAGCGCGGTGAGAACACGATGACGGAGAAACTGGCTGGGGAACTCCTGGACGCGTCTTCCAACCGCGGGACGGCGGTCAAGAAGCGTGAGGACACGCACAAGATGGCCGAGGCCAACCGGGCCTTCTCTCACTACCGCTGGTAAGACCTGCGGATATACAGGATCACCGGCGCGGGGGCCCTCAAAGCCTCTCGCGCCGTTCTTGCAAGACACCGACGCCCCTCTAGCTGAGCGCCCGCCATGCCCCGTATTCACGCTATCGAAGACTACCGTAACTTCGGAATCATGGCCCACATCGACGCGGGCAAGACGACCACTACCGAGCGGATCCTGTTCTACACCGGGAAGAGCCACAAGATCGGTGAAGTCCATGACGGCGCCGCCACCATGGACTGGATGGAGCAGGAACAGGAACGGGGTATCACCATCACCTCGGCGGCCACCACCGCCTTCTGGTCCGGCTGCCGCCTGAACATCATCGACACTCCCGGGCATGTGGACTTCACCATTGAGGTGGAGCGGTCGCTGCGGGTGCTGGACGGCGCCGTGGCGGTGCTCGATGGCAACCAGGGCGTGGAACCCCAGACCGAGACGGTCTGGCGCCAGGCTGACCGCTACAACGTCCCGCGGATCGTGTTCGTCAACAAGATGGACAAGATCGGCGCGGACTTCGAAATGTGCGTCCGCACCATCCGTGAGAGGCTTGGCGTCAAGGCCGTCCCGATCCAGCTTCCGATCGGCTCTGAATCCACCCTGCGCGGGATTGTTGACCTGGTTCGCATGAAGGCTGTGGTCTGGGAGTCCGAGGGCCTGGGTGCCAATTTCCACGACGAGGATATCCCGGCCGACATGCTCTCCAAGGCCGAGGAAGCCCGCCACTACATGATCGAGAACGCCGTCGAGATGGACGACGAGGCCATGGAGGCCTACCTCGGCGGTGAGGTGCCCTCGGAATCGGTGATCAAGAAATGCATCCGCAAGGCGGTGCTTACGGGTGCCTTCTATCCGATCCTTGCCGGCTCTGCCTTCAAGAACAAGGGCGTGCAGCCCCTGCTCGACGCCGTCGTGGATTACCTGCCGTCGCCGGTGGACATTCCCCCGACCCCGGGCCTGGACTTCAAGACTGAGGAGCCTGTCGTGCGCAGGGCCTCTGATGACGAGCCTCTGTCGGTCCTGGCCTTCAAGATCATGGATGACCCCTTCGTGGGCTCGCTGACCTTCTGCCGGATTTATTCTGGCAAGTTGGAGTCGAGTATGGGCCTGCTCAATTCGACGCGCGACAAGCGCGAGCGGGTCGGGCGCATGCTGCTCATGCACTCCAATAACCGGGAAGACATCAAGGAAGCCTACGCTGGCGATATCGTCGCCCTGGCGGGCCTCAAGGACACCCGCACGGGCGACACCCTGTGTGACCCGACCAAGTCGCCGGTGATCCTGGAGAAGATGATCTTCCCGGAACCCGTCATCGAGATCGCCATTGAGCCGAAGTCCAAGCCCGACCAGGAAAAGCTGGGCGTCGCTCTGGCCAAGATGGTTGCCGAGGATCCCTCCTTCACGGTGTTCACGGACCAGGAGTCCGGCCAGACCATCATGAGGGGCATGGGCGAGCTGCATCTCGACATCAAGGTCGACATCCTGAAGCGCACCTACAAGGTCGAGGCCAACATCGGCGCACCCCAGGTGGCCTACCGGGAAAGCCTCGGCCGGCTCACAGATATCGACTACACGCACAAGAAGCAGACCGGCGGTACCGGCCAGTTTGCCCGGGTCAAGATCAAGTTCGAGCCCGGCGAGCCCGGCTCGGGCTTCGTGTTCGCGAGCACCGTCGTCGGTGGTTCTGTTCCGAAGGAATACGTCCCCGGCGTGCAGAAGGGCCTGGAGTCGGCCAAGGAAAACGGCCTTTTGGCTGGTTTCCCGGTGATCGACTTCAAGGCGACCCTTTACGACGGCGGCTACCACGACGTGGACTCCTCCGTCCTGGCCTTCGAAATCGCCTCGCGCGCCGCCTTCCGGGAACTCCGTGAGAAGGGCGCTCCGCGCCTGCTCGAGCCGGTGATGAAGGTCGAGGTCCTGACCCCGGATGAGTACATGGGCGACGTCATTGGAGACCTGAACAGCCGGCGCGGGCAGATCCAGGGTACCGAGACCCGGGGTAACGCCCAGGTGGTCACGGCCTTCGTCCCGCTCGCCAACATGTTCGGCTATATCAATACGCTGCGCTCGTTCTCGCAGGGACGAGCAAACTTTACGATGCAGTACGACCATTACGAGACGGTGCCGCAAGCGGTCGCCGATGAAGTGATCAAGAAGTACGCCTAACCCCGAACCAACCCCAATCTAGAGGACAGGCCCGGAGAGGGCTGGAGCTTGAAATGGCCAAAGAGAAATTCGAACGCAACAAGCCGCA
>CAIZKE010000162.1 GCA_903933475.1 uncultured Alphaproteobacteria bacterium
GACCCTGGTCGCGATGGTCACCCACGCCAGCGCCGAGGCCCTGGGCCTGGCGCCGGGCACCCCGGTCCGGGCCCTGATCAAGGCCGGGCATGTCCTGCTGGCTGTGGGGTGAGGGCTGCCTCCCCCTCACCGGGCCCTGCCCGGAGCCCCCCTGGGGGGAGCCTCCGGGCGCTTGGGGCTAGGCCTCCTTCAGTCCGGAGATCCCGTCAGTGCCCGGGGTGAAGGTGAAGGTCTTCAGGACGCTGGTCGTGAAGGTCTTCTCCTGGATGGTGGAGACGACCATCATCTCGGCCTTGCCGTTGGTCCGCCCAAGGGTCAGGAGGACGAAGCCCTTGGCGGCCTGGTCGGAGTAGACCACCTCGCGGTTGGTGTCGGCCATGACCTGGCCCACGGGCACACCCGGCAGGACATCGCCGGCACCGGGGCTGGTGATGCCGGTCGTGCCGAACTCCACGGCCACCCGCTTTCCGCCCTCGGGGGCGTCGTAGAGCTCATTGGCCCAGAAGGCGTGGCTGTCGCCGGAAACGACGACGGCGTTGGCCTTCGCCCGGCTGATCAGGTCGTAGAGGCGCTGGCGGTCGACCGGGTAGCCGTCCCACATGTCCAGGCCATAGGGCAGGCCCAGCTTCGAGATCCCGGACATGCGGTCGATGCGCTTTATGCCGTCCGGGCCGAGGTCCGCCGTGGCGGCAGCGAACTTGTCCGGGCCCAGGGCGGCGCGCAGGTCGGGCACATTCACCCGGGCCATGACCACCTCATTGCCGAGCACCTGCCAGGTGCGGCCGGACTTCACCGAATTGGCGAGGCCCCGGCGCAGCCAGTCGGACTGGGAAGGACCCATCATGCGGCGGTCCGGGTCGGCCAGGCGCTTGCGGAACCGGGCGACATCCGGCTTGCCATCCGCACCGTTCAGGTCGGTGGCGTAGTCCAGTTGCAGGTCCCGGGCGGTCAGCCGGGTCTCGAGCATGAAGAGGGTGGCGAGGTCGCCGAACTCGAAGGTCCGGTTGATGGAGAAGCCGCCGCCGTCGGGTTCGCGGATGGGCATCCACTCGTAATAGGCCTTGATGGCCGCCGCCTTGCGGCGGTTCCAGGAACCTTCGTCCTTCTGGTGGTTCTCGGCGCCGTCCGTCCAGGCGTTGTTGGCGGTCTCATGGTCGTCCCAGACGACGATCCAGGGGGCCCGGGCATGGGCCGCCTGGAGCTGGGGATCGGTCTTGGTCTGGGCGTGCCGGTTGCGATAGTCCCCAAGGGTGAGGATCTCGTGGTCCGGCTGGACCCGGCGTCCCAGCTTCTTGCCCGCTTCAGCGCCGTATCCCTCGGGAGCGTACTCGTAGATGTAGTCGCCCAGGTGGAGGACGACATCGACCCGCGGCAGGTCGGCGATGGCCTGGTAGGCATTGAAGTACCCGGCCTGCCAGAGGGCGCAGGAAGCGACGGCCATGACGGCGTCCTCGACCTGGCCTTCGGGCAGGGTGCGGGTGCGGCCCATGGGCGAGGTCACGCCGTTCGATGTGAAGGTGAAGGTGTAGGCCCGGCCCGGATCGAGGCCGCCGACATCGACCTTGACGGTGAAGTCCTTGGCCGCCGAGGTCGTTCCCCGGCCCGACTTCGCGCCACCGGCTCGCCGGTCGATGGGGTTGAGGCTCCACGCGTAGGAGATGGAACCGCTGGAGGGATCCAGGGGCGTGATGCGGGTCCAGAGGATGACGCGGTCGCCGGTGGGATCCCCCGAGGCGACCCCGTGGTCGAACCGGACCTGGCGGGTCCCCTGGGCGGCGGCACTTCCACCGGCGGCGACGCTTCCGGCCCCGAACAGGGCGAGGGCCCTGCGACGATCCATGCGCATGTTCTGAAAGTCCCCCTGGGCGGCCCCTGCGGCCGACACACCTGCCCCGGTGTCCTAAAGACCCCAGATGACGATACCGTGTCCAGACCTTCAGGGCCTTGCGGCGGCGTCGCCGGATGGGATTCATGGCCCGATGACCGATACGTCCCACCTGCCCGATGACGACGAGGTGCCCGCCTCCGGCACGCGTCTGGAGGCCAGGCTGCCCGAAGGCCTCGCCGGCCGGCTGGACCGAGCGCTGGCCGACGCCCTGCCGCAGGTCTCCCGGGCCCGCCTCAGGGCCCTGATGGAGGCTGGCGTCGTCACCCGGGAAGGTGTCCCGGTCCGGGATCCCTCGGCCAAGCCGGCGGCGGGCGGCTACCGCGTGGAGGTCCCGGCCCCCTCGGCGGCGCTTCCGGAACCCCAGGACATTCCCCTGGAGGTCCTGTTCGAGGATTCCAGCCTGATCGTGATCAACAAGCCCGCCGGCATGGCTGCACATCCGGGCCCGGGCATCCCGGACGGAACCCTGGTCAACGCCCTCCTGTACCACTGCGGCGCCTCGCTGTCGGGCATAGGCGGGGTGGCCCGGCCCGGGATCGTCCACCGGCTGGACAAGGAGACCTCCGGAGTCATGGTGGCGGCCAAGACCGACGCGGCCCACCAGGGCCTGGCTGGCCTGTTCGCCGCCCATGACATTGAACGCATCTATATGGCCCTGGTTCGAGGTGCGCCCCGACCCACCGGCGGGGAAATCCGTACGCGGATCGGCCGCTCGTCCTTCGACCGGATGAAGATGGCGGTCCTGAAGTCCGGTGGGCGGGAGGCCGTCACCCACTACCGGACCGAGCGGGTCTTCGGGCCCGCCGCCGCCCCTCTCGCCGCCCGGGTGACCTGCCGGCTCGAGACTGGACGCACCCACCAGATCCGGGTGCACATGGCCTCCCTGGGCAGTCCCTGCCTGGGCGACCCGGTCTACGGCTCCGGCGCCCCTGCGGCGGCGGTACGCGAGGCGATCAAGGCCTCGGGGCTGGAGCGCCAGGCCCTGCACGCCGCCGTCCTGGGGTTCGTCCATCCGGTCACCGGCGAGGCGCTGAGGTTCGAGACCCCGCCCGCGCCCGACATGGCCGGCCTGGAGGCGCGCCTGTCGGATTTGTAACGGGCTGTGGCGGACCGCCGCCTTGAAGCCGCCGCTTTCCCTCACTAGGTGAATCCCGACTTGGGGGGTGGGTCTTTTGCCGCCTCCTGAATGGAGGATGAGCCGCATGCCCGCGAACACTCTGGCCGTGATGACCCCCGAGGGAGGTCTCTCCCGGTACCTGACCGAGATTCGCAAGTTCCCCATGCTCGCCAAGGACGAGGAGTTCATGCTGGGCAAGGCCTGGCGTGAACATGAGGACCCCCAGGCGGCCCACCGGCTGGTGACCAGCCACCTGCGCCTGGTGGCCAAGATCGCCATGGGCTACCGCGGCTACGGCCTGCCCATTGGCGAGGTGATCTCCGAGGGCAATGTGGGCCTGATGCAGGCCGTCAAGAAGTTCGAGCCCGACAAGGGCTTTCGCCTGGCCACCTACGCCATGTGGTGGATTCGCGCCTCGATCCAGGAATACATCCTGAGGTCGTGGAGCCTGGTCAAGATGGGCACGACGGCCTCGCAGAAGAAGCTGTTCTTCAACCTTCGCAAGGCCAAGAGCGCCATCTCGGCCTTCCAGGAAGGCGACCTGCATCCCGACCAGGTCGACACCATCGCCACCAAGCTGGGGGTCCAGAAGGACGAGGTCGTCTCGATGAACCGGCGCCTGTCCGGCCCTGACGCCTCGCTGAACGCCCCCATGCGGGTCGATGGCGAGAGCGAGTGGCAGGACTGGCTGGAGGACACGAGCGCGGTCAGCCAGGAGACCCAGGTTGCCGAGAGCGAGGAGCGCACCCAGCGGATGAGCCTGCTGGAGGCGGCCATGATCGATCTCTCCGACCGCGAACGGCATATCCTGACCGAGCGGCGCCTGAAGGACGACCCGACCACCCTCGAGGACCTGGCCTCCCAGTACGGGGTCAGCCGCGAGCGCGTGCGCCAGATCGAGGTCCGCGCCTTCGAGAAGCTGCAGAAAGCCATGCTGGCCGCGGCCCGGGCCAAGAACCTGGTCGAGGCCTGAGCCCGGCCCGCTTAGCGGGTCGGATCGGGGGCGGGCTGAGACGGACATCGACAAGTCAACGCGCATTGACATGGGCCTGCGTCCGGCGCAGGTTTTATCCTGAGGAAGGCCGCGCCAAGACGCGGCTAGGCTAGGGAGAGACCCATGAATATCGCCGTCAGGATCGATTCCGACGAGGCCGTCCGCGAGGCCCACGAGACCCCACTGGAACTGCTGAACCCCGGCCGGGCCGACCGGTTCCAGAAGGACACCATCTTTCCGGTCTTCGCCCGCCTGCGGAAGGAAGACCCCGTCCACTTCACCGCTGACAGCGACTTTGGGCCCTATTGGTCCGTGACCCGCTGGAAGGACATCATGGCGGTGGACACCAACCACGACATCTTCTCGTCGGCCCAGGGCATCACCCTGCCGAACCTGGTGGCCCTGGCCGAGCAGCAGAAGGTGCTGGGCGAACTGGCCCGTCCCCGGACCGGCGGCGGCGGGGCTGGCTTCATCACCATGGACGAGCCCGAGCACGGGGCCCAGCGCAAGGCCGTGAGCCCCACCGTGGCCCCGGCAAACCTGCACAGGATGGCCCCCATCGTCCGCGAGCGGGCGGGGCTGATCCTGGATTCCCTGCCCATCGGCAAGGAGTTCGACTGGGTCGACCTGGTGTCGAAGGAACTGACCGCCATGACCCTGGCGACCCTCTTCGACTTCCCCTTCGAGGATCGCCGCAAGCTGACCTACTGGTCGGACATGGTCACCAATCCGCCCGGCCACGGCCCCGTGAAGAGCTGGGAGCACAAGTTCCAGGCCCTGACCGAGTGCTTCGGCGCCTTCGAGGAACTGTGGAACCAGAAGGTCAACGCCGAGCCCTCGGCCGACCTGATCTCCATGCTGGTGCACAATCCGGCGACCCGCGACATTGACCGTGACACCTATCGCGGCAACGTCATCCTGCTGATCGTCGGCGGCAACGACACCACCCGGAACACCATCTCCGGCAGCGTCGTGGCCCTGAACCAGTTCCCCGACCAGTACGCCAAGCTGCGCGCCAACCCTGGCCTGATCCCCTCCATGGTCTCGGAGACCATCCGCTGGCAGACCCCCCTGGCCCATATGGCCCGGGTGGCGAAGACCGACTTCGAGCTGGCCGGCAAGACCATCAAGGCCGGCGAGCGGGTGGTGATGTGGTACCTCTCGGGCAACCGGGACGAGGACGAGATCGAGAACCCGAACAGCTACATCATCGACCGCGACCAGTCCCGGCATCACATGTCGTTCGGCTTCGGCGTCCACCGCTGCGTGGGCAACCGAGTGGCCGAGCTGCAGCTGACCATCATCTGGGAAGAGATCCTCAAGCGCTTCCCCGACATCCGGGTCTCCGGCGAGCCGGTCCGCAACTTCTCGGCCTTCGTCCACGGCTTCGAGAGCCTGCCGGTCATCATCCCGAGCCGGAACTGAGTCCGGGCCGGACCGCATGACCGATCTCGCGGAACCGGCGCGCCCTGCCGCGCCGCCCCGGCGTCGTGACGCCGGGGCCACCCGCGCGGCCATACTCGAGGCGGCCAGGAACGCCTTTGCCGCCACCGGCTATGACCGGACCTCCCTGCGGGACATCGCCGCCCTGGCCGGATCGGACGTGGCCCTGATCCCGCGCTATTTCGGGGGCAAGGAGGGCCTGTTCACCGAGGCCCTCAAGGCCACCATCGCCCCCGACCGACTGCGCGACTGGGACCGGAGCCGCTTTTCCCGGGACGTGGCCGAGATGATGGCCGGCGCCGCCGACATCGCCGACCCCCGGACCCGGACCTTCCAGTTCCTTCTGCAGGCGGCGACCTCGCCCACCACGGCGCCCCTGCTGGGGCGGGCGGTGCAGGAGCGCTTCCTGGCCCCCATCCGGGACTGGCTGGGCGACGAGGCCGGTCAGGAACGGGCCCGCGTGCTGGCCGCGATCTATATCGGCTTCCTGGTCGAGCGCCTGATCCGCGGCGCCGCCCTGGAGGGCCCTGAGCGCACCGCCTTCATCGAGCGCGTCACTGCGGTGATCGACGGGGTGATCGGGCCTGGGTGATCGGGGCCGAGCGATAGGGGCCGTAGCCGCCGCAGGGTCGCGTCGGCTCAGTCCGCCACGGCCCCGGCCAGCCAGCCCTCCTGCCGCAGGAGGCCTACCCGTGAGCGAGAGACAGGCGCCTCCAGGCCACCAACCAGCTGAAGGCGCAGGTTACGGCCATCCTCGACCACACCGGTGATGGCGGCGCGCGCCACCCACCAGGACCGGTGAGTCTGTACCCCTTCGATATCCTTCAGGCCGGCGATGGCCTGGGACAGGGACATCAGTACCAGGGTCGAGCCCTGTGATGTGTGCACCCGTACATAATGGTCCTCCACCTGCAGGCAGAGGACAGTACGCCCGAGCCGGGGCGACAGGCGGTCCCGCGGGTCGGCTGAAGTCGGATCCGTTGCGGGCACCGGCGTGACCCGCCTTCGGGTCACCCAGAGGATGACCGCCATGGCGATCGCGCTGATCGCCAGACACTGGCCAAACCACTCCACCACCGAAACCCGACCGACGACCGGCCAGAGCTTCAGGGCGAGGAGCCGGCTAAGGGCGGCCGGTGGCAGGGTCAGGAGGGCGACGGCGGGGGGCGCCCAGATCCAGGCGGCCAGCCCTCGGGTCTGCGCCCACCGCGCCAGGGCCGGCACGCCGATCGCGAAGGTCAGGGACCCCGCCCAGACACAGACCAGCCAGTAGCCGATCCGCACGCCGAGCGAGCCGCTGAGATAGCTGCCGAAGGGGCCTAGGACACCCAGCGCCAGGCCGCAGGCCGTGGACACGGCGAAGCCGATCACCCCCGGACGCTGCAAGGCCGCCTTTCCCAAGGCCCACGCCATCTCAGTCTCCTGTCCTCGGCAACCCCTGGGCGGCGGGACCACTCGCCGGCCGGCGAACCCATTCGCCCGTTTGCCCATCACCGCTGGCGGAGAGGGAGGGTGCACGGTCCAAAGCCAATATCTTCTTTTTCTCGAAAGCCCCCAGCATGTCCATACGCACACGCCCTCTCTCCGCCCTGTCCCTGGCGACGCTTGCCGCCGCTGCCCTGGCGGTAGCCGCCTGCTCCATTCCGGATATGCCCCCGGCTGCCCCCCAGAAGACGGGGACGGCGGTTCGCGACTCTGTCGACTTCACCCGGTTCCTGGTCCCCGACGGCGATCAGCCCGATATCGAAGCGGGTGTGTGGCGCGCCGTGGGACCGGTGGCGGCGCCTCGCCCCTTGATCGTCATCTCTCACGGAACGGGAGGGGACTTCCGTAGCCACCTCGCCACTGCCGAGGGCCTGGCCCGAGCAGGCTTTGTCGTCGTCGCCCTGACCCATACGGGCGACAACTGGCGCGACCAGAGCCGGGCGACCGACCTGGGCGGGCGGACGCGCCAGGTCTCGGTGCTGATCGATTACATGCTGACCGCGTGGGAGGGCCGGGGCGGGATCGACGCCAAGCAGATCGGCGCCTTCGGATATTCGGCCGGCGGGTTCACCATGCTGGCGGCAGCTGGCGGCGAGCCGGACATGACCCGGGTGGTCGAACACTGCCGCTCCCATCCCGACTATTTCGACTGCCGTATGGTCGCCAAGACTCCCTCGACGGGAAGTCCGGCTGCCCGGGACGCCCTGGTGATCCATCGGGATCCGCGCCTGAAGGC
>CAIZKE010000163.1 GCA_903933475.1 uncultured Alphaproteobacteria bacterium
GTAGCGGACCCTCAGGCCCTGCTCGTGCATGTACTCGGTCAGGTCTTCGGCCATCTTCTTGGTCAGGACGGTGACCAGGGTCCGGTAACCCTTGGCCGCAGTCTGGCGGACCTGGTCGATGACATCGTCTACCTGGGAGAAGCCGTCCTTCGCCACGGGCCGGATCTCCACGGGCGGGTCGATCAGGCCCGTGGGGCGGATCACCTGCTCGGCGAAGACGCCCCCGGCCTTCTCCATCTCCCAGGGGCCGGGCGTCGCCGAGACGCTGACCGTCGCCGGTCGCATGGCGTCCCATTCCTCGAACTTGAGGGGGCGATTGTCCATGCAGGAGGGCAGGCGGAAGCCATAGTCCGCCAGGGTGAACTTGCGGCGGAAGTCACCCCGGAACATGGCCCCGATCTGGGGGATGGTCTGGTGGCTCTCGTCCACGAAGAGCAGGGCGTTGTCCGGGATGTACTCGAAGAAGGTGGGCGGCGGCTCGCCAGGCTGGCGGCCGGTCAGGTAGCGGGAATAGTTCTCGATGCCCGCGCAGGCGCCGGTGGCCTGGATCATCTCGAGGTCGAAGGTCGTCCTCTGCTCCAGCCTTTGGGCCTCCAGCAGCTTGCCATTGGCCACCAGCCAGTCGAGGCGTTCCTTAAGCTCGGCCCGGATGTGGTTCATGGCCTGGTTCAGGGTCGGCCGGGGCGTGACGTAGTGGCTGTTGGCGTAGATCTTCACCGCCGGCAGGTCCGCGCTGCGCTTGCCCGTCAGGGGGTCGAACTCGGTGATGGCCTCGATCTCGTCGCCGAACAGGCTGATACGCCAGGCCCGGTCCTCGTAGTGGGCCGGGAAGATTTCCAGGGTGTCGCCCCGGCGGCGGAAGGTGCCCCGCTCAAAGGCCTGGTCATTGCGCCGGTACTGCTGGGCGACGAGGTCGGCCATCAGCTTCTTCTCGTCGATCCGGTCGCCGACCTTCAGGCTGAAGGTCATGGCGGTGTAGGTCTCCACCGAACCAATGCCGTAGATGCAGGAGACCGAGGCCACGACGATGACATCGTCCCGCTCCAGGATCGCCCGCGTGGCCGAGTGCCGCATGCGGTCGATCTGTTCGTTAATCGAGGAGTCCTTCTCGATGTAGGTGTCGGTCCGCGGCACGTAGGCCTCGGGCTGGTAGTAGTCGTAGTAGGAGACGAAGAACTCCACGGCATTGTCCGGGAAGAAGCTCCTGAACTCGCTGTAGAGCTGGGCCGCCAGGGTCTTGTTGGGCGCCAGGATCAGGGCCGGACGCTGGGTCGCCTCGATCACCTTGGCCATGGTGAAGGTCTTGCCTGATCCCGTTACACCCAGGAGGACCTGGTCGCCCTCCTGCGCCGCAAGGCCGGCGACAAGCTCGGCGATGGCTGTTGGCTGGTCTCCTGCCGGGGCATAGTCCGAGACAAGGCGGAACGGCCGGCCACCCTCAGACTTCTCGGGCCGGTCAGGCCGGTGCGGCCGCCAGGACATGTCCGTTGCCGCGGCGTCGAAGGCGAAGACCGCCATGGCGTCGCCGACTCCGGGGGAGACTCCGGTAGGGACTCCGGGCGGGGGGCTGGAAGGCATGGAGACAGATTAGGGGGCCGCTGGGGCTGGCGCCAGTCCGCCCGGGCGGAAAGTCAGGGCTTCCGGTTCGCCTTCAGGGCGGCGGCGTAGGCTGCGTCGATTTCCTTGAGGGTCATCTCGCCCGCCTTTGCCTTCACGCCATTGAAGAAAATGGTCGGGGTAGAGTCCACGCTCCGTCCCTCGGCCTTCGCCAGTTCGGCGTCGAGGGCCTGTTGTCCCTTGGGGTCCGACAGGCAGGCGTTGAAGGCCGGGCCGGAAACCCCGCCTTCTTCTGCCGCGGCGATCAGGGCGGACCGGACGTCTCCCGTGCGAAAGGCCTCCTCCTGCCGCCGGAAGAACCCCTCGACGACCTTGTAGTATCCGTTGGGTCCCGCGCACCTCGCCAGAAGGAAGCCAGCGGCGGCGATGTTCTGGGGCGGCGTCAGGAGGGGGCGCAGGACATAGCGCGCCTTGCCAGTGTCGATGTACCGGGCCGTGAGCGTCGGGAAGACATCGTTGGAGAAGCGGGCGCAGTGGCTGCAGCTCAACGAGGCGAACTCCTCGATCAGGACGGGCGCGCCGGGCCGCCCCATGACGAAGTCCGGGGAAACTACGGGCGCGCTGGCGGGCGCGGCGTGCGCGGGAGCGGACAGGAAGA
>CAIZKE010000164.1 GCA_903933475.1 uncultured Alphaproteobacteria bacterium
CTGATCAATGACCCCGACTTCGAGACCGGCAAGGGCGACTTCGGCGGCAAGGCCATGACCTATTACGGCCGCTGGACCTACAAGTACGAGGAGGCCGCGCGCCGGGGCGCCATCGGCTTCCTGGTGATCCATGAAACCGATCCGGCCTCCTATGGCTGGGCGACGGTGAAGAACTCGAACACCAACACCATCTTCGACATCATCCGCGCCAATCCCTCCGAGGCTCATGCGCCCCTGGAGGGATGGGTCCAGCGCGACACGACCGTCGGGCTGTTCAAGGCCGCTGGCCTCGACTTCGAGGCGCTGAAGGCCAAGGCCCGGACCCGGGACTTCCGGCCCGTGGAGCTGACCGGCGTCACCTTATCCACCGACTACGCCGTCCGGGCGCAGAAGATCGTCTCGAAGAACGTCGTCGCCCGGACGCTAGGCCGCAAGCATCCGGACGAGACCGTGATCTACTCGGCGCACTGGGACCACCTGGGCGTCGGCCTGCCAGACGCCCGCGGCGACAAGATCTACAATGGTGCCCTGGATAACTCCCTGGGGACGGCCTCCCTGCTGGAGATCGCCCGCCAGTACGCCGCCGCGCCGGCCACGGACCGCTCGGTGGTCTTCCTGGCGGTCACAGCCGAGGAGAAGGGCCTGCTGGGCTCGGAATACTATGCGGCCAACCCGGTCTATGCCCTGGCGACCACGGCGGGGGTGATCAACATGGATGGCGGTGCGACCGCCGGCCCGGCCCGGGATTTCACGACCTCGGGCGACGCGCCCCTGACCCTGCAGGACGACCTGGTGGCCCTGGCCGCCAAGCGTGGCCGGACCTATTCGCCCGACCCGCGTCCGGGCGCCGGCAGCTTCTTCCGCTCGGACCACTTCCCCTTCGCCAAGCGCGGCGTGCCGGCCATTTCCTTCGGCTCCGGACAGGACCTTATCGACGGCGGCCGGATCCGGGGCGAGGCCCTGGCCCGGGACTACACGACCAACCGCTACCACCAGCCCGCCGATGAGTGGTCGCCCGACTGGAACCTGGCCGGCACGGCCCAGGACGGGGCCCTGCTCTACGATCTCGGCCGGGAGCTGGCCAATTCCCGCCGGTGGCCCGACTGGAAGGCGGGCTCGGAGTTCCGGGCGGTCCGCTCCGGCTCGGCCGACCAGCGGAAGTAGGCGGGGAGGGGGGCTCGACGCGCGCGCGCGATGCCGTATGGTGACGCGCGTCAACTTCTGAGCGAGCCCATGTCCGACACCGCCCTCGCCCCGGCCGGGAAGCGTGAGATCACCAAGGCCCAGAACCGCCAGGCCATCCTGGATGCGGCCCGGGAGGTGTTCGGCGACTCCGGCTTCGAGGCGGTGACGGTGCGCGACATCATCCGGCGGACTGGCCTGGCCTCGGGGACCTTCTACAACTACTTCCGATCAAAGGAGGAGGTGGCTGCGGCCCTCTTCCGGGACGGTGCCCGCAGGTTCTCGCCAATGCTGAAGGCCCAGCGCGAGCGGGCCCGGACCTGGGAGGCCTTCGTGCGCGGAGCGATCAGCGCCTATTATGGCTTCCTGGCCAGCGAACACGACAACTGGCTGGCCCGCCGGCCGGCCGAGGAGGCGGGCCTGACCCTGATGGGCGAGACTCCCGAGATGGCGGCAGTCTACGAGGAGGTCCGAAGGTCCATCGTCGACGAGGCCGAGCGGGGCGGGGCCCGGGGCGTCGACGCCGACTTCCTGGCGGCCGCCTGCATCGGCGTGGCGCGGGAGGTCGGGCAGAAGATGCTGGCCCGCCGGCCCATCGATACCACCGCGGCCACCGACTTTGCCGTCGCCCTGATCCTGGGCGGGACAGCCGGGCTGTCCGGATCTGCGCCATGAGCCGCCAGACCTCGCAGACGGCCCTCCTGGCCTGGATCCTGTCCCTGCCAGCGCCAATCCTGCGCCTGCTGTCGGGGGGCGGAGCGGTCCATCGCGCAGGCCGTACCCTCGATCCCCGCCTGCAGTTCCTGGCCTCGGGCGCCCGCCGCGGCCGGTCAATGAGCGCCATGTCCCCCGACGAGGCCCGCCAGGCCAGCGCCAGCGCCTTCGCCCTGACCGGTGAGGCCCCGCCCCCGGGCGTGCGCACGGAGTCCCTTCAGGTTCCCGGCGGCGATGGCGACCGGCCCGCGCGCCTCTACCGCCCCGCCCGCCCCGCCCCGGATGCCCCCATCCTGGTCTTCGCCCACATGGGCGGCGGGGTGATCGGCGACATCGACACCACGGATGGCTTCTGCGGACGCCTGGCCGAGGCCCTTCAGGGGCCCGTGCTTTCCGTAGACTACCGGCTGGCGCCCGAGCACCGGTTCCCTGCCGGCTACGAGGACGTGCTGGCGGCCTTCCGATGGGCGCGGGAGGCGGGCGAGCGCTTCGGAGCCGCGCCGGGCCGGGTGGCAATCGGTGGGGACTCCATGGGCGGCCTCTTCGCCGCCGCCCTGGCCCAGGAGATGCGCCGCTTGGGCGAGCCCGGCCCGGTCCTCCAGCTGCTGGTCTATCCGGCCGTGGACCTGGCCAGCGAGACCCCCTCCCTGACCACCTTCGCGGACGCCTTTCCCCTGGACCGGGCAACCCTGGACTGGTTCTTGGGCCACTACCTCGCCGCCGGCGCGGACCCCGCTGACCCGCGGCTGGCACCCGGGCGGACGGAGGACCTGTCCGGCCTGCCCCCGGCGGTGATCGCCACCGCCGGTTTCGATCCCCTGGTCGACCAGGGCGAGGCCTATGCCCGGCGGCTGGCTGCGGCCGGGGTACCTGTGGACTACCGGCGCTATGACAGCCTGGTCCACGGCTTCGCCGCCTTCGGCGGCGTGATCCCGGCGGCGCGGACAGCCTGCGCAGAGATCTGCGCCCTGGCCGCCGCCCGTCTTTCCCGAGATTCCTGAAAGGACTGACCCATGCGTGCGCTCGTCGTCGAGGAACTGGCCGCGGAGTACGCCGGTTGCCGGGTCAAGGACCTGCCGGACCCGACCCCCGGTCCGGGAGAGGTGCTCATCAAGGTCCGCGCCGGGGCGGTGAACTTCCCCGACCTGATGCAGACCCGGGGCGAGCACCAGCACAAGCCCCAGGTTCCCTTCACCCCGGGCATGGAGCTGGCCGGGGACGTGGTGGCCGTGGGCGAGGGCGTCACCGCCTGGAAGCCCGGCGACGCCGTGGCCGGCGGCTCGCGCACGGGGGCCTTTGCCGAATACGCGCTCAGCCCGGCTGCCGCCCTGCACCGCAAGCCCGAGACCCTGACCTATGGCCAGGCCGCCAGCTACCAGGTCTGCTACCTGACCGCCTGGGTCGCCCTGGTCCGCCGGGCCCAGGTCCAGCCGGGCGATTGGGTGCTGGTGCACGGCGCTGCCGGGGGCACGGGGCTCGCGGCCGTGGACCTGGCGAAGCACCTCGGCTGCCGGGTCATCGCCGCCTCGGCCTCCGACGCCAAGCTGGCCGTGATCGAGAAGGAGTACGCCCCCGACGCGGTGGTGAACGTCTCGAAGGGCTTCAAGGACAGGGTCAAGGAGATCACCGGCGGTCGCGGCGCCGACGTGATCTACGACCCCGTCGGTGGCGACGTCTTCGACGAGAGCGTGCGCTGCATCGCTTTTGACGGCCGAATCCTGTCGATCGGCTTCACCTCGGGTCGGCTGCCGGTGCTGCCGGTCAACTACGCCCTGATCAAGGGCTTCTCGGTCATGGGGGTCCGGGCCGGCGAATACGGCCGGAAATTCCCCGACAGGGGCCGCGAGAACAACGAGGCGATCTGGAAGCTGGCCGCCGAAGGCGCCATGCGCCCACGGGTCGACCGGGAGTTCCCCCTGGACGGCTGGCGCGAGGCCTTCGACACCCTGGCCGAGCGCACCGTGGTGGGAAAGACCATCATCCGTCCCGACCTTTGAGGCCCGGTTCCGACCCTTCTGCCCCGGGTGCCATTGACAGGGGCCCGGGCATCCCCTATTCCCCGCGCCTCGTTTTCTCCCGGAGCTGGTCCCGTGAAGCGCACCTTTCAGCCCTCCCGTCTCGTGCGTGCGCGCCGTCACGGCTGGCGCGCCCGCATGGCAACCAAGAACGGCCGCAAGGTCGTCGCCCGCCGCCGGGCCAAGGGTCGCAAGCGTCTGACCGCCTGAAGGCGCGAAACCTGCAGCCCCCAGGGCCCCTCCGGATGGAGGAACCCGCCCCCCCCA